>CAJPNS010000036.1 GCA_905372135.1 Porphyromonadaceae bacterium
AACTCAAATCGTACGACTACAACTTGGTAGATAAGTCGGCAGAAAAAATCGTGAAAACGGCAAAAGCCACAGGTGCAGCGGTAAGCGGACCTATTCCTTTGCCCACACACAAGAGAATTTTTACAGTAAACCGCTCGACGTTTGTAAACAAAAAATCGAGAGAACAGTTTGAACTCTCTTCTTACAAGCGACTTATCGACATCTATTCGTCTACATCGCAAGTAGTAGATGCACTGATGAAACTCGAACTGCCAAGCGGTGTATCGGTAGAGATTAAAGTCTGAAAAACTAAAAACAACAACAAAAAGCCTCTACGTGAGGCTTTTTTCGTATACAAAAAACGAAATTAGCACAACTGATTTTGTGGTAATTCGGTAATTATTTCGTACCTTTGTGCCGAATTTTTGTAATTAAATAAAAGTCAAAATATCATTTTTATAATATGAATTTCAACGAGTTTTCAAAAAGGCATATCGGCATATCCGAAAACGATTTGCCCAAGATGCTGCAAGCGGTAGGAGTAAGCTCTATCGATGAACTTATCAATCAGGTTGTTCCTGAGAAGATAAGACTAAAAAAACCTCTCAATCTGCCCGAAGCAATGACGGAATATGAGTATCTGTCTCATATCAAAGACCTTGCGTCGAAAAATCTTATCTTCGACAACTATATCGGGCTTGGATATTACGGCACGGCTACGCCGGCAGTCATTCTCCGCAATATTTTCGAAAATCCCGTGTGGTACACCTCGTATACTCCGTATCAGGCAGAGATATCGCAGGGTAGGCTCGAGGCGTTGCTCAACTTCCAGACTATGGTATGTGACCTGACGGCACTGCCTCTGACCAACTGCTCGCTGCTCGATGAAGGCACGGCTGCTGCCGAGGCTATGACGATGATGTTCGGCTTACGGTCGAAAGAACAGGTCAAAGAGGGCATCGATACCATCTTTGTAGACGAGAACATATTCCCGCAGACAATGGACGTACTCAATACACGCTCTGTACCACAAGGTATTAAGGTTTTGGTCGGCGATTGGAAGGCGTTCGATTTCTCTACCAAAATATTTGGAGCCATTCTGCAATACCCCAATGGCTACGGACTAATAGAAGATTACGCCGATTTTGTAAAAAAATGTACCGAAGTGGGAGCTAAGACAGCCGTTGCTGCCGATATTATGAGCCTTGTGGTGCTCACACCTCCGGGCGAATGGGGAGCAGATATAGTTTTCGGTTCTACACAGCGTTTCGGTGTGCCTATGTCATACGGCGGTCCTTCAGCTGCATATATGTCTTGTAGAGAAGAGTTTAAGCGTAATATACCCGGACGTATCGTAGGTATATCCAAAGACGCCAACGGCAAGACCGCTCTACGTCTTGCCCTGCAAACACGCGAACAGCATATCAAACGCGAGAAGGCGACTTCGAATATCTGTACCGCTCAAGCTCTATTGGCTACTATGGCAGGCTTCTATGCCCTGTATCACGGCAACGAAGGCTTGCAGAATATTGCGATGGAGATACACGTCAAAGCGTGCTTCTTGGCTAACGAACTCCAAAAGCTCGGCTACAAACAGCTGAACGATACATTCTTCGATACTCTGAAGATAGAACTTGCCTCGGGAGTAGACAGAGAAAAACTCCGCAAAGAGCTCGAAGACAACTGGATAAACATTCGTTATTTCGAAGAAAAAAATATAGTAGGCATCTCGGTCGATGAGACATCGTCGATGGAGGGACTTGCCGTTATGATAGGTGTTTTTGCCAAACTTGCAGGCAAAGAGCTCCCCGAAGTGAGTGAGATAAAAGGTATCTCTATCCCCGAATCGTTGCTTAGAAAGCAGAGCCCGCTTCGACACGAGATTTTCGAGAAATATCACTCCGAAACCGAGATGATGCGTTATATGAAGGCGCTCGAACGCCGCGATATTTCGTTGGCTCACTCTATGATTTCGCTCGGCAGCTGTACTATGAAACTCAATGCCGCCGCCGAAATGTTACCGCTGAGCTGGTCGGAATTTGGAGCCATACACCCATTTGCTCCTGCTTGGCAGGCAGAAGGTTATCGTACGGTTATCAAAAACCTCGAAGAATACTTGGCGGAAATCACCGGTTTTGCAGGTATATCGCTTATGGCTAATTCGGGAGCCGCAGGCGAATATACGGGGTTGATGACAATTCGCCATTATCAGAAGGCACAGGGTCAGGGCAATAGAAATATAGTACTTATACCCGCCTCGGCACACGGTACTAATCCTGCGAGTGCTATTCAGGCAGGCTTCGACGTGGTGGTGGTAGCTTCCGACGAAAAAGGCAATGTAGACGTTGCCGACCTCAGGGCAAAAGCCGAACAGCACCGCGAAAACTTAGCCGCACTGATGATAACATATCCTTCGACGCACGGTATTTTCGAACAAGATATATTGGATATAGTAGACATCATACACAAGAATGGCGGACAGGTATATATGGACGGAGCCAATATGAATGCACAGGTTGGGCTTACCTCACCCGGATTCATCGGAGCCGATGTATGCCACCTCAACCTACACAAAACCTTTGCTTCGCCTCACGGTGGCGGCGGTCCAGGTGTAGGTCCTATCGGTGTTGCCAAGCATCTGGTCGATTATCTTCCCCGCCATCGCTTCGAAGCCGACGGCAAACAGATAACAGCCGTATCGTCTTCGCCTTGGGGTAGTGCAGGAATATTGCCTATCACCTACGGCTATATCCGTATGATGGGCTCCGACGGTCTGAAGCTTGCTACCGAATGTGCTATCCTCAGTGCCAACTATCTCTGTAAGAAGCTCGAAGCGGCTTACGGTATCGTCTATACCGGAGCTACAGGCAGAGTGGGACACGAGATGATACTCGACTGCCATCAGTTCAAGAAATCGGGTATCACCGAAAGCGACGTGGCAAAACGTCTTATGGACTTCGGTTTCCACGCACCTACACTCTCGTTCCCTGTCCACGGAACATTGATGGTAGAGCCTACCGAGAGCGAATCACTTGCAGAGCTCGATAGATTTGTCGATACCCTGCTCGTTATCAGAGCCGAAATAGAAGAGGTAGAGGCAGGCAAGGCAGATGCCAAAGACAATGTACTCGTCAATGCTCCGCACCCCGACTATGTGGTCGTTGCCGACGAATGGAATCACCCGTATTCACGAGAGAAGGCAGCCTTCCCGCTCGAATGGGTCAGAGACAATAAGTTCTGGATAAAGGTGGCACGTATCGACAACGCATTCGGCGACAGAAACCTTTTCTGTAGCTGTATGTCTAAATGATTGAACGTGATGTAAAAAACACATCATATCCGTATAAATAAATTAAGAGACAGTCGTATAAAAGACTGTCTCTTAATTTGTTTTGTATCTTGCTGCCAATTTATACGATTGCTTTTAGAGCTGCCTGATAGTCGGGTTCTTCGGTTATTTCATTTACAAGCTGATTATAAACTACTTTACCGTTTTCGTCTATTACCACCACCGAACGAGCAAAGAGTCCTTTCAATGCGCCATCGACGAGCAAGACTCCATACTTTTCGGCAAAATCGTTGCTTCTGAAATCGGATAGAGTAACTACATTATCGATTCCTTCCGCTCCGCAAAACCGTCCTTGAGCGAAAGGTAAGTCTTTTGATATACAGAGTACTACAGTATCTTTTAGAGCTGCTGCCTCTTTGTTGAACCGACGTACCGACGTAGCACAGACTCCCGTATCGATACTCGGGAAAATATTCATTATCACCTTTTTACCACGAAACTCACTGAGAAAACAATCGCTAAGATTACCTCTCACCAGAGTAAAATCGGGTGCGATGCTACCTACAGTCGGTAGGTTGCCATTGGTATGTACTTCGGTACCTTTAAAATGTGTTTTTGCCATAACTTCTTATTATTTATTTGTTTGTATGTTTTTTAAATACTTATTTTCGGGCAAAGATAACATTTGTATTATAAATGTATACTATAAATCAATAGATATTGTCGAATATAGGCTCTGTCGACGAGTATTATTATTAATTTTGTAATCGCAAAAAAACATTCACAATCTCGATTTTATATGGATTTAAATGAGTTTAGTTCTATTGTTTTCGGGAATCGAAATATCGATATACCTCCCGAAAAAATGCAAAGAGTAAGACGCAGTTACGAATTTCTAAATGATTTCGCCGGTAAAAAATTGATATATGGTATAAATACCGGATTCGGTCCTATGGCTCAATATCGTATCGACAAAAACAACCTCAAACAAGTACAAATCAATCTGATACGCTCGCACTGTACAGGAACTGGCGATATCCTTTCGCCACAAGAGGTGAGAGGCGTTATGACGGTGCGTCTCAATACATTCGTACAGGGATATTCCGGAGTACACACGGATGTAATAGAAATACTGCAAAAGTTTATAAATCACGGAATTACACCCATTATATACGAACATGGCAGTGTGGGAGCATCGGGCGACTTGGTTCAGTTGTCGCATTTGGCTCTGTGTCTGATAGGTGAAGGCGAAGTATTCTACGAAAACAGTCGATATAATACCAAAGAAGTGCTCGACAGATTACATATCAAACCGCTTGATATTCACATACGTGAGGGCTTGGCTCTGGCAAACGGTACGTCGGTTATGACTGCCTTGGGACTTATCAATGTGATAAACTCTAAAAAGCTGATAGAGATAGCTATACTTATGTCGTGCCTTATCAACGAGATAGTATCTGCATTCGACGACCATCTATCCGTAGAACTGAATAATGCAAAACTACACAAAGGGCAAAGAGATATTGCTCTAAAAATGAGACAAATACTACACGACAGCAAATGTATCAGGAAACGAAACGAATATTTTTACAACAAAGAGATAACCGACAGCATAATACAGACCAAAGTACAAGAATACTACTCACTACGCTGTGTACCACAGATTTTGGGAGCTATTTCGGACGAAGTACTTAACGCCGAAAAAGTTTTGGTAGACGAACTTAACTCCGTATCGGACAACCCTATAATAGACTACGAAAGCAATAATGTCTATCACGGAGGTAATTTTCACGGCGACTATGTTGCCTTCGAGATGGATAAACTCAAAATCGGCATCACAAAACTTACAATGCTTATCGAACGTCAACTCAATTACCTGTGCCACAGCAGACTAAACAACATACTTCCGCCATTCGTCAATCTCGGTGTCTTGGGACTCAACTATGGTATGCAGGCGGCACAGTTTACGGCAACATCTACTACCGCCGAGTGCCAGACACTGTCGAATCCGATGTATGTACACTCTATCCCAAACAACAACGACAATCAGGATATAGTGTCGATGGGTACAAATGCGGCTATAATAGCTAAACGCATAATAGACAATTCGTTTCAGGTATTATCGATACAGTCTATCGCTCTGGCACAGGCTGTCGACTACCTGAAGATAAGCGAAAAGCTATCGAAGCAAACCAATGAGTTTTACAAAAAAATCCGTAGCATAGTGCCTGTATTTGAACAAGATACACCGATGAGCAATGCTATCGACAAAGTAAATTCGATGCTAAGAGAGTATGATGAAGAAAAACAATAATTGATTCGTATAAAATATTTTACAGACAGCAAAGTAACTTAATATCGTGATAGTCTAAACGATAGATATATCGAAAATAAATCAGTAATTTTGCACCCTGTTTTAGTGGATTTATTACTGTACAAAAAGCATATTATCAAGATGGAATTATCAACCAAATACAACCCTTCGGAGATAGAAGAGAAGTGGTATCGATATTGGCTCGACGGCAAAATGTTTCATTCCGAACCCGACAGCCGCCAACCTTACACGATAGTGATACCCCCGCCCAACGTTACCGGTGTGCTGCATATGGGGCACATGCTCAACAATACCATACAAGACGTACTCGTACGCAACGCACGTATGCAGGGCAAAAACGCCTGTTGGGTGCCTGGCACCGACCACGCAAGTATTGCCACAGAGGCAAAGGTAGTGGCTAAGCTCGCTTCGGAAGGTATTGCCAAAAACGACCTCAGCCGCGACGAATTCCTCCGCCACGCTTGGGAATGGACACACCGACACGGAGGCATAATACTCGAACAGCTCAAAAAACTCGGCTGCTCCTGCGACTGGGCACGCACGGCGTTCACTATGGACGAGGTACGCTCCAAGTCGGTAATACGCGTATTCTGCGACCTGTACCGAAAGGGACTTATCTATCGCGGTATCCGAATGGTCAATTGGGACCCGAAAGCACAGACCGCCCTCAGCGACGAGGAGGTAACATACAAAGAGCAGCAGGGCAAGCTCTATTATCTCCGTTACAAGATTGTATCGGAGCATTCGCAAGGTGGGGCAGACGAATATGCCGTTGTCGCCACCACACGCCCCGAGACCATAATGGGCGATACGGCAATGTGTATCAACCCGAACAATCCGAAGACAGCACACCTGAGGGGCAAAAGCGTCGTAGTGCCGCTCGTCAATCGCACGATACCTGTCATAGAAGACGATTACGTCGATGTCGAGTTCGGTACGGGTTGCCTCAAAGTTACCCCTGCACACGACGTCAACGACTATATGCTCGGCCAGAAGTACAATCTGCCGAGTATCGACATCTTCAACGACGACGGCACTCTCAACGACAACGGAGCGATGTACGCAGGTCTCGACCGTTTCGCGTGTCGCCGACAGATAGAGAAAGACCTCACAGAGGCGGGTCTGATAGAACGTATCGAGCAGTATACGAACAAAGTAGGGTTCTCCGAACGTACCGATGTGCCTATCGAGCCGAAGCTTTCGATGCAGTGGTGGCTGAAGATGGACGGACTGGCTGAGCCTGCTCTGAAGGCGGTCGAGAGCGATACCATAAGGTTTCACCCCGAAAAATTCAAAAACACATACCGCCACTGGATGACCAATATAAAAGATTGGTGTATCAGTCGACAGCTCTGGTGGGGACATCAGATACCGGCATACTATGCCACACAGCTCAACCCGCCCGCAGGCAGCCTTGCCAAGCAGGTAGTCATAGTTGCCGAGACCGAAGACGAGGCTCGCCGTATCGCCGATAGCAATCCCGATATGGCAGGCGGATACTCGCTCAGACAAGACGACGACTGCCTCGATACGTGGTTCTCGTCGTGGCTGTGGCCTATATCGGTATTCGACGGTATCGTAAACCCCGACAACAAGGAGATAAACTACTACTACCCGACCAACGATTTGGTAACGGCTCCCGATATTATCTTCTTCTGGGTGGCACGTATGATAATGGCAGGTTATCACTATCGCGGCAAGGAGTGTTTCGGCAATGTGTACTTCACTGGAATAGTCCGCGACAAGCTCGGACGAAAAATGTCGAAACAGCTCGGCAATTCGCCCGACCCGCTCGACTTGATAGCACGTTACGGTGCCGACGGCGTGCGTATGGGACTGCTGCTGACAGCTCCCGCAGGCAACGACCTACCGTTCGATGAGGCTCTGTGCGAGACAGGGCGTAACTTCTGCAACAAGATATGGAACGCTTTCCGCCTTGTACAAGGTTGGCAGGTAGCCGACGATACCGCAGAAGGTGGCGGCAACAAGGCAGAGATAGAGTGGTTCGACTGCCTGCTCGATAAGACGACATTAGAGATAGCCGACCTGTTTTCGAAATATCGTCTCTCGGAGGCGGTAACAACCGTTTACAAGCTCTTCTGGGACGATTTCTGCTCGTGGTATCTCGAGATAGTGAAGCCCGAATACGGTAAACCCATCGACCGCCACACCTACGAGGCTACCCTGTATTATCTCGCACGTCTGCTGAGGCTGCTACACCCTTTTATGCCGTTTATATCCGAACATCTCTGGCACGGTCTGAAAGATATTGCCGCCGAGCGTAATGTGACGATAGCAGACGCCGACAGCCTTCTGGGCGGAGACAGCATAATGAATACCGTCTACGACAAGCCATATTGCCACCGACCGTCGGCAGACGAACGTGTAGCCCTCTTCGAGAAGGTGAAGGAGATAGTAACCAACGTACGCAACATACGTACTTCGAAAAACATATCGCCACGCGAACCGCTCACGCTGCTCGTCGACGACCGACACGATTCGGCATTCGACCACACGATACGGAAGCTTGCCAACGTATCCGTCGAACGCACCGCCGACAAGCCGCAAGGGGCAGTGTCGTTTATGGTGGGCAACAACGAATATTCCGTGCCTGTGGGCAGTATGATCGATGTCGAAGAGGAGCGTAAGAAGCTCGAAGACGAACTCGCCTACCTCGAAGGCTTCTTGAAGTCGGTACGCGGCAAGCTCGCCAACGAGAAGTTCGTAAACTCAGCCCCCGCCAAAGTAGTGGATATGGAGCGGAAAAAAGAGGCTGACACATTAGCCAAGATGGCAACCATCGAGCAAACTCTCAAAGGACTCGTGTAACTATTTTTTTCTCTAACAACAATACACACAACTATATAAAAAGACTTAGCGACAATGATACACCAAAGATTGATGTCAAAAAACTTCACTCTGCTGACGATAGCCAACTTTTTTATGGCTATTGCATTCTATTTCATGACTCCCGTGATGTCTGTCTTCATGGCAGATACATTCCACTCCGACGAACAACAGGTAGGAATAGCGATGTTTGCTTTTACTATAGCCGCTATCGGGATACGCCCATTTGCAGGCTATATACTCGACGGATTCAATCGGCACATAGTATATCTCATATCGTTTCTAGTTTTCATGCTACTATTTACGGGATACGCCCTAGTCGGCTGCATTGCTCTATTGGTAGCCGTACGGTTTCTTCACGGTCTATCTTGGGGTGCTATCAACACGTCGGCATATACGCTCGCTATCGACTTCATCCCCGAGCAACGAAGAGGATTGGGACTCGGTGTATTCGGCATTTCGATGAATATAGCTATGGCGTTAGCGCCGCTTATAGCGTTTGCCATTGCCCGCAGTAGCGGCTACGATACCCTATTCTATTCGGCTGTGGGTATATGTCTGGTAGGCTTTGTATTAGCTTCGTTGCTTTCGGTCAATAAAGTAAAAAGAGTCCCTCAACGTCTGTCGATATCCAATCTGTTTGAAAAGAAAGTATTGATTATATCTATCAATGCTATGCTTGCACAAATACCATACGGTGGCATCATATCGTTTATAGCACTCTATAGCAGACAGATAGGCGAAGCTCATAGCGGTTTGTTTTTCATACTGATGGCGATAGGTTTCGGATTGTCGAGGATATTGTCGGGCTGGTTGTACGATAAGTTCGGTCCGCGTAATGTAATCGCTGCCGGTATTTCGTCGATATTCTTAGGGTTGGTAATAATAGGATTTTTCGCTACACCATTAGGTTTCAATGCTTCGGCTATAATACTTGGTATCGGTTTCGGTGTACTCTCGCCGACCTTTCAGGCAATGGCAAATAAGTACATTGCTCCCGAAAGTCGAGGTGCGGCAAACTCCACGTACCTTATGTGTGTCGATAGCGGTATAGGGCTGGGTATGATACTATTCGGTCTACTGATACCTATCGTAGGCTACAATGGTACGTTTTATGCATCGGCTATAATAGAACTGATAGCCATACTGTTTTTCCTTCTCCTTACCATACCGAGATTCAACAAATCAAAGCAAATACAATCACTAACTCATTAACAATAAAAAGACAATGGATACTTATAATGAAAACGAAAACACAACCCGAGAAGTAAACGTTGCCAAACGCAACTTCTTCGAACGGCATTCGACCGTAATAAAAATGTTTGTAATAGGCTTTATTACTCTGCTTCTACTCATTCCTCTCAATATGATTGAGTCACTTATAACAGAGCGGAAAGTAACGCGTAAAAAAGCTGTGGAAGATATTACCTCCAAGTGGGGTAGCGAGCAGACTATTGTCGGTCCGTGCCTCGTATTGCCATACTCAGAGACAATTGTCGACGGCGATAAAAGAGTGGAGACAGAAAACTATCTACTCGTATTGCCCGAATACCTTAATATACAAGGTAGTACTGCTGTCGAGCAACGTCGAAGAGGTATTTACAATGTTTCGCTCTATGCTGTAGATGCTGTATTGTCGGGCGAATTCGATATGTCGGTCATAAGTAAATACAATGTCCCGACATCACGCCTGAAACCCGACAAGATGCAGGTAATACTCGGATTGTCGGACTTGAAAGGGATAAAAGACAAAGTGATATTGAACGTCTCGGGCAGGCAGACGGAGTTCGAACCGGGACTACAAATAGAGTCTATTGCAACAGGTGTGTTTGATAGATTTATGACCGATAATTCTTATAGTGACGAGGCAGAGCTGTTTTCGGCAGGGCTCAATGCCAAGCTCGACTCCGTGGATAATACCGTCCAAAAACTTACGGGCAAACTGCCTTTCTCCATATCGCTCAAGATGAATGGTTCTTATAGCCTGTACTTCACTCCGATAGGTAAGACTACTACTGTCGGTCTGAAGTCCGACTGGGCTACTCCGAGTTTCGACGGCAGTTTCTTGCCCGAGAGCCGCAGTGTTACCGATTCGGGTTTCGTTGCTTCGTGGAAGGTGCTCAACCTCAACCGCAGCTATGGGCAGGTGCTCAATGCTTACGAATCGGAGAGTATCAACAAGATGGCTCAGTCGAGGTTCGGTGTCAAATTTATCCAAGCAGTCGACCAGTATCAGCAGAATATGCGTAGTGTGAAATATGCGATACTTATCGTTCTGCTCACGTTTGTAGCTGTATTTTTCATCGAACTTATAAAGAAAAAAAGCGTCAATACGCTTCAATACCTGCTTGTCGGGTTGGCTTTGGTGATATTCTACAGCCTACTGCTTTCGTTGTCGGAGGTTTGCGGTTTTGCGTGGGCATATCTGATAAGTGCGGTGATGACTATGGCAATGATATCCATACAGATGTCGAGCATACTCAAAGACCTTAGACAAGGGCTGTTTGTAGGTGCTCTGCTGGCATTTCTTTATTTGTTCGTTTACATATTGATACAGATGGAAAGCTATGCGTTGCTGGTGGGTAGTCTCGGTTTGTTTGCCATATTGGCTGTGATAATGTATTATTCGAGAAAAATCAAATTGCTGTAATCCCTTACCGCTATTTTAGGTTTAATAAAAAACATTCCGATAATGAAGAATAAATATTTGAAAATAACTGTCGTGCTGCTTCTCTTCTGTGGTATATCGTCGGCACAGATGCCCATATCGAAGGAGCAATACTACAAACTCAACCAGACGGTGTATGCCATCAAAGAGTTGTATGTGGATACCGTAAACGATACCAAGTTGGTAGAATACGCCATCAGCGGGATACTCGAAAACTTAGACCCGCACTCGGTGTATATCCCTGCCCAAGAGGTACAGCGTGCCAACGAGCCTCTACAAGGCAGTTTCGACGGTATCGGAATACAGTTTCAGATGCAGAAAGATACTCTACTCGTGGTAAATCCGCTCCGCAACTGTCCGGCAGAGAAAGTGGGCGTACTTATGGGCGACCGTATAATATCGGTAGACGGAGTGAACATAGCCGGGGTGAAGATGCAGACGAGCGACATAATGAAAAAGCTGCGTGGCAGACGAGGCACTAAGGTGAATGTGCAGGTGGTTCGTCGGGGTGTGAAAGAGCCGATAGATTTTGTCATCACTCGCGACAAAATACCCCTCTACTCGGTCGAAGTAGCCTACAAGATAGCTCCCAAAGTCGGATATATCAATATCAGCAGTTTCTCGGTAACTACGACAAAAGAGTTCGAAAAAGCTTTCGACGGGCTGAAAAAGAAAGGGATAACCTCGCTCATAATAGACCTTCAAAGCAACGGAGGCGGGCTTATGGATGCGGCTATCAATATTGTAGATGAGTTTTTACCTAAAAATAAAGAGATACTATACACCAAAGGTACACATTACCCGCGTCAGAGCTTTTACTCGAAGAGTAACAGCAGCTTCGACGGCAATGTGGTAGTGCTTATCGACGAATATTCGGCTTCTGCTTCGGAGATAGTATCGGGAGCTCTTCAGGATTGGGACAGAGCCATCGTCGTGGGACGGCGTTCGTTTGGTAAGGGGCTCGTACAGCGTCCGCTGAGCCTTGCCGACGGCTCGGAGCTACGTCTGACAATTGCAAGATATTACACTCCGAGCGGACGGAATATCCAAAAACCTTACAGCGACGGTGTAGAGAAATATCAAAACGAACTTGTCGGACGTAAGAAACACGGTGAGTTGCAGAATGCCGACAGCATCAATTTCCCTGACTCGCTCAAATTCAAAACACTGGTACTCGGCAGGACTGTCTACGGCGGCGGCGGCATTATGCCCGACGTCTTCGTCCCACTCGACACGACGAAGTTCACAGTATTCCACCGCGAAATATTGGCAAAAGGTATTTTAAACCAAAGCGTAATGAATATCACAGAGAAAAATGGCAAAAACATAAAGAAACTTTTCCCTAAATTCGAGCAATACGAAAGCGGATTTGTAGTATCGGACGACATATTCGACAGCATCGTAGCAGATGCAAAGAAGGCAAATATAAAAATCGACAATCAACAAATAGAGATATCCAAACCTATCATTATACTGCAAATAAAAGCATTACTGGCTCGTACTTTCTACGAACAAGGCGATTATTACAAGATAATGAACAAAGAGAACAATATCGTAATGAAAGGGGTCGAAGTGATAAAGAATTTCGACAAGTATCTGAAATAAATTCATTAACTTTGCCCCAAAATAGTAAGGCTTTGAAAAAAATAGTAATACTTGGACCCGAATCGGTAGGTAAGACCACACTTTGCAACGAATTAGGCAAACGCCTCTCGTCGGTAGTCGTACCCGAATACGCTCGAACATATGTAGAGGAGCTCAAACACCACTATACATACGACGACGTAGAGATTATCGCTCGGCGACAACTTGCCGATTTCAGGCGAGCAACGACCGACAACACCGATGCGGAATTCTTGATAATGGACACCTTTCTTATAACGACAAAAGTATGGTTTGCACACGTATACGACAGGTATCCCAAGTGGTTGCAGGCGGCAATAGAGAAAGAAGAGATAGACCTCTACTTGCTGCTGAAGCCCGATATAGAGTGGGTCGAAGACCCCGCACGCGAGAATCCGCATATAAGAGAGTACCTATACGACAGATACAAGGCTGAGGTAGAGGCAATAGGAGGAAAATATGCCGAAATAGAAGGTATCGGCAATATCCGCACCAAACGTGCGTTGAGAGCTATAAACAAGATGAAAAGAGAATCGGAAGAGACAAAATAACACCGAAAGTACCGATTGTTTTATAAAAAGTATATCGCCTAATCGATTAATAAATAAAATTATAAACCTAAAGATAACCGAAATTTCATCGATGTTATCGATAAAAGATAGATGAATTATGAAAAACTTTGCAGCATTAAAGGGAGCTTTCACAGACTACAACGAGGCAAAATTCTTCGTCTTGCCCGTGCCTTACAGCACTCAGAACGACTGGAATCCGATGGCAAATAGAGGAGCTGAGGCTATAATTGAGGCTTCGCAACACTTGGAACTATACGATACAGAGACCCGCCGACAGGTCTGGCAGAAGGGAATACATACTTCGGAACCGCTATTTAACCTCAACTCCGACGAGAAAGTATGCGACTTGGTAAAAAACAAAGTAAGCGAGATATTGGAAATGGACAAATTCCCCGTAGTATTGGGCGGCAATCGCACGGTATCGATAGGGGCAGCGAGTGCTGCTTGCAGCAAGACAGACGACATAACGGTAGTGCAATTCGGAGCACACAATTCGATGAGAGTCAACTACAAAGGTAGCGAATACAGCCCCGAGTGTGCGATGTATCACATCAAAAAGCTCGCTCCGCTTGTGCAGATAGGTATCAGAGCCATAGGTGCCGACGGCGAACGCAATAGCGACCTGTCGAAGATGTTTTTCGCTCGCGATATATTTTTCGACCACAATAGCCGCTGGCTCAACGAAGTTTACGACGCTATTACCAAAAACGTCTATATCACACTCGACCTCAACGTGCTCGACCCGTCGGTAATGCCTTCGGTAAGCGTGCCCGAACCCGGCGGACTGAGGTATTTCACTCTCCTGCGTGTACTCAAAGAGATATTCAGGCGAAGCAACGTCATGGGTATCGATATCGTCGGTCTTTGCCCCGACAACACGAACGTAGCACCAAACTTCCTTGCCGCACGCCTCGCATATCAGGCGATGACCTACAAAGCCATTTACAGTTACGGACTGTAGCATTGGCAAGAGGTAAACGGTTAATAATAGGTCGATTGCAAGTCTTTTGCAATCGATTTTTTCTTACGTCTCACCTACTCTACTTATATTATTGTATAAAAACGCTATATTGTTTCAGGGAAAACGATAGGTACTTTTCGGAAAAACGATAGGTACTTTTCGTGAAAACGATAGGTACTTTTCAGAAAAACGATAGGTACTTTTCGTGAAAACGATAGGTACTTTTCGGGAAAAAGTAGGTACTTTTTGGGGAAAAAGTAGGTACTTTTCAGGGAAAAGATAGGTACTTTTGGGGAGGAAAGTAGGTAGTTTTTTTTGGAAAAAAACAGGTACTTTTCGCGGACACTACCTTATCGTTTTTATAATAAGCATATATATTCGCAAAAAAACAACTGATGAAATAGAAATCACATAAAATCAGACTTTATAAAAGCAGCTTCGATATAAAAAGTATATCTTTGCAGAAAAATAAGACTATTATGACTATCACATTCACCATCAAAGACAACACGCCACAATCATTAGCTTTCGTGGAGTATATAAAGAAACTCGATTTTATAAAAATCACAAAAATAAAAGAGGAAAAGACATCTCTATCTAAATCGCAAACAAAAGATTTAGAGGAAGATGAGTATGGAATGCCTATTAAATATCGAGACGAAATTATGGCTCTTTCTAAAAAAGCAAATAGCAATATGACAAAACGTTGGGAGAAGGCTATTGCTAAAAAGGAACAAAAGTATGATAGTAATCTCTGATACGAATATCATTTTCAGTTGTTTCTATACGCTTTTTTCAGCAATAGCCGCCTAAATCAGCACCAGACTACCCGCCCCCAATATAGCTGCGTCGGCTTCGGGCAACGACGAAAATAAGATTTTTGGCACAAGCCGATACGCCTCAGTGAAATTTTGCCCGAAACTATCTATGAGCGACGGTAAGAACATATCCTTAGCCTTCGCCATTCCTCCGAAGATTACGATAGCCTCAGGCGAAAAAACGACGGCAAACTCGGCAAAAGCCTCACCCAGCAGCCTGCCCGCCTCCCTATATATTTCCCTCGAAACGATATCGCCTTTGAGAGCTTCTTCGTAGACGATTTTGGCTGTTATATCCTCCGGTTTGTAGTGTTTTAGGGTTGTTTGGCTGTGGGTATTGAGTGCCTGCAGCCTACCGCTTAGGGCTACTCCTGTAGCAGAGCAGTATGTTTCGAGGCAGTCGCGTCTGCCGCAAGTACAGACACGGCTCTTGCCATCGGGTGGGCGTACGGTACAATGCCCGAGTTCGCCCGCCATACCGTTGGCTCCGTATATCAATCGTCCGTCGACGACTACGCCCGCTCCCACACCCGTGCCGAGCGTTATCTCTATGAAATTGCTCATTCCTCGTGCCACACCGAATTGCATTTCGCCCAGAGCAGCGGCGTTGGCATCGTTTGTAAGCAGACATTTTATGCCTGTCGAGCGACTCAGAAGATTGGCAAAGGGTATCACCTTGTCGCGTCCCCAAGTGAGATTCTGAGCGTATTCGACAGTACCTCCGAAGAAGTTGCCCTTCGGTATCCCTACTCCGATACCGACGATACTGCCTCTGTCGATGTTCGATTTTCGACAAAGAGCGGTTATTGTGTCCGAAAGTGAGTTTATAAACAGATGTTCGTCGTCGGTCGTATTGCTCGCTATAAGGTTATAATCGACGATTTTGCCCGTATCGGTGATGATACCCGTCTTGGCGGTAGTGGCTCCGAGGTCTATCCCTATTGCGTATTTCATAATCTATTTTTACCGATTGAATAAATGTTTTTTACTGTTTTTACTTAATAACCGTCTTCTTTGCCCTGAGCATTTCGCGTTTGCCCTTAGCTCCTTGTATGCGTTCGACGACGAATCCTGCCTGCTGCATATTGCGTCGCACCTGCCCTTTGGCGCAGTATGTGGTCAATATCGCCTCATCTTCGGCATACCGATACAACAATTCGAAGCGGTCGAGAACCCACATTTCAGGCTGCTTGTCGGGCGAAAAAGCATCGAAATAGCACACGTCGAACTGCGGAAGCCTGTCCGTCGCAGTAAAATCGGCAAGGTGTTTAGTGATAAAAAACCGGTCGTTTATCCGTACTTCTGCGTTCCACTCTGCCCTGTGCAGCGAAGCAAAATCGTCGGCTCTACCGTATCGTGACACAAAATTGAGTTCCGACACCAGAGCATCGTCGATAGGATAACGCTCGACAGTATGATAATGAACCTCCAAATCGTTATTTATGGCATATATCATCGTCAGATAGGCATTGAGTCCCGAACCAAAGCCTACCTCGAGCAGAGTCGGA
>CAJPNS010000037.1 GCA_905372135.1 Porphyromonadaceae bacterium
TAAGTCTTTGTTTATAATACAGAAATCATGAGTTTAGAAAAAAACAATACCAAGGAATATGAAAAAATAGAAAAGGAGGATACTTCATCTGGACAAGATGAAATAATTACCCATCCTTTTAATCCCAATGATGTTGAAATTGTAACTCCTCCTTTTAGCATTGGTTTTTTAATAGATAAGATAGAACACAACGAAATAAATATGTATACAGATTTTCAAAGGAAGGAAAATCTATGGGATCAACAAGAACAAAGCAGGTTGATAGAATCAATTTTACTCGGTCTGCCATTGCCTGCATTTTATTTCGATGCAGCAAATGAGCAATGGGACATAATTGACGGGCTTCAACGATGCTGCACTATAGAAAACTTTTGTGTAAAAAAAACACTCAAATTAAAAGGCTTGGAATTTTTAGCAAAAAAAAATGAGACTACTTATCTGGAAGGGCTTGGTTTTGATGATTTAGACAGGACTCTACAACGTAGCATTATTACTCATCCCATTACGGTAAATTGCATTAAAAAGGCTCCTCGGAATATTCGATTTATTCTATTTAAACGTCTTAATACTGGAGGTCTGAAACTTAATGCTCAAGAAATACGTAATGCGGTATATCAAGGTGCAGCAACAGATGTTGTAAATAGATTAGCCAAATTATCCGAATTTACAAAAGCTACCGAGAAAAAAATTCCTACAAATAGGATGCAAGACCGAGATTTTGTTAGCCGTTTTATTGCATTCTATTTAATGGATTATTCTACGTATCAACCAAGTCTTGATGACTTTATTAATCGTAGTATGGAATTACTTGAAAAAAAAGATGAACAATCCATACTGGCTATTGAGAACGACTTTAGAAAGGCTTTAAAACTAGCTAAGAATATATTTGGAAATGATGCATTCAGGAAGAGAACTAAAATCAATAGCCCACGATGCCCTATCAATAAAGCTTATTTTGAAGTCATAACAGTATCCTTCGCAAAATTATCAGAAGAAGACGAAAAACTATTACTAGAAAACAAAGACAAATTCAAAAACAAACTAATAGAGCTAATGAACAACTACAAGTATAGTAACGCTTTGTCAAGAGCTACAGGTACAAAAGCGAGTGTAAATACTCGCTTCTCGGGATTTAAAAACAAACTAATGGAAATCATCGATACAAAATAAACATTTAAAAAATCAGCAATGATAACAAAGCTAAAAATAACAGACTTTAAAGCTCATCACAACACAGAACTTTCGTTTGCACCTTTAACCCTGCTTACAGGAATCAATAGTTCTGGGAAGTCAACTATTCTTCAGGCTCTATTGCTATTGCGTCAAAGTTTTAAAAAAAATAGACTAGAGAAAGGATTAGATCTCAACGCGCCTTTATGTGATATAGGAAAAGTAAAAGACGCATTGTATCGTGCCAGTAAAAGTGAAATAATTTCTTTCACAATAAAAACTGATAAAACTTTTACATTCTCATTCAATACTAAAGACAAGTATGAGGACACCTTTATACCTGCTGATAAACCAATAATATTGTCAGATAAATGGCGAGAGTTTCCCTTGTTTACAAATGACTTCCAATATCTAAGTTCCTCTCGATGGGCTAACTTAAATCAATATCCGATTGACACATACGCAGTCGAAACAGAGAGACAACTTTCTTTGGAATATGGTCAAGGAGAATTGGTTGGTCATTTTCTTTCTTATTATGGAGAAAATAGAAATTTTGATATAGTCTCAGATCTCTTATTACACCCGACTACCAATAGTACAAAACTTTTAGCTCAGACTATTGCTTGGGAACAAGAGATTAGTCCACGAATCACAATACGCCCAATTCAAAAAGATGATAAGGTGAGTATTGAGTATGGTTATCGTAGCGAAGGAGATAATAGTCCTTTGGAAAACTTACAATCAAAGAATGTGGGGTATGGTATTTCTTACTCCCTATCTATCGTAGTTGCATTGTTATCAGCAAAGCCAGGCGCTCTCATTCTAATAGAAAATCCTGAAGCACACCTTCATCCAAGAGGGCAATCAAAACTAGCAGAACTAATTGCTCTAGTTGCTCAAAGTGGAGTACAGGTTGTAGTAGAGACACACAGTGATCATCTGTTTTATGGGATACTTAAAGCAGTAGCTCAAGATAAAATAAAAAGAAAAAAGGTGAAAGTGCATTTTCTGGAGTTAGACAATGCCAACGTATCAATACATACCGAAATTGATTTCTCTGAAAAAGGTCGGATATTAAATCCTAAGAAAGGATTCTTTGACCAGTTTGATGATGATTTGGATGTTTTACTCGGCTTGTAACAAAAAACAACTATGGATATACTTATGAATGAGCTTTCATTGTCGGGTCAATACGCCTCTAGAGAGTTTTTTGTAGAACAAATTCTACCATCTTTAATAGAGGTTCTTGATGAAGTACAAAACCTTTCCAAAGCCACTATTTACAAGAACCAACAATTTTATTCATCAAAAGTTACAAGAACAGATACTATAAATGTACATGATATCCTTGCTGGAGAATTGTCAAGACAATACCCGAGTATAAGAAAGTTCAAGAAACAACTCCTTTCTCATTTATTTGATGATCTTTATTGGGAACCGACTCGGAAGCACTTGGAAGAAGATAGTTACACATATAAGGGAAACAATGTCTGTAATCATTCAGTCGCAGAAGCCTGTGAGCGCGATAAGATAATAGTATCATTCAGAGATAGTGAGCTGTTTCAAGAAAAAACACTCTCTATTTTAAAGAATGGTAATGAACAAATTGATATTGACAACCTCTTCAATGCGGGACATTACTCAAATGTTTTACATCAGAGAGGGATTATATATTCGTTCTCTCTAAAAGATGGCACTCGCTTTCAAAAAGACGGAAGAATTGCTCAAGGGCAAAATGTTTATAGGGAAATTGATACGGGTTATTATTGGTATTTAGATAATCGGCATAAGAACCATTATGAGGTGTTTGACAGAAGCAAAAAACATATTGGAACTGCAAACATGGATGGAGATATAGATACTGCAAAGAAAGTAAATGGGAGAACCCTACAATGATGCTTTTGTAAAGACAAGTTATTTCGCAAAGGTAGCCTATTCTATTGAGTGTATGTCAAGAAGAAAGAGTTTCCAAGTATCCATATTGGGTTACTTTTACTTGATAATCGTTGGCAAATGTGCCAATACCACAAGAGCTATAAGGGAAAAATATCATAGTATCTTTGGCTCTCCATATGACATCGGCAAAAAACAGCAGCAGTAATTCACCGATTATTGCTGTTATTTTTTGTACCTTTGCACCGAAAAGAACGAAAAAATAGCGTCCCCACCAATCTCGAACCAAATTTATAGAGAGCAAAACCACAGATGAATACAAAAGCAAAAGGATATATAGCAGGAATATTAGCAGCAGTTTTTTATGGAACCAACCCCTTGGGAGCACTCCCACTTTACGACCACGGCTTCACGTCGGGCAATGTGCTCTTCTACCGCTACGGGCTGGCAACAATATTCTTTGCCGTATGGATGCTGATACGCAAGGAGAAGTTCTCCATCAGCCGCGGCTATGCCATCAAGTTTTCGCTGTTAGGTGCTATGTTTGCCCTCTCGTCGATTCTGCTCTTTGCCAGCTTCCTTTTTATGAACGCCGGCGTCGCCTCGACCATACTTTTCTCTTATCCCATTATGACCGCCCTGCTGATGGTCATCTTCTATCGCGAGCATATCACCACCATTACTGTGATTTCGCTTGCGCTTGCTATCGGCGGAATAGGGCTTCTCTATCGGGGCGACGGACAGGAGACGCTGAGCGTAACGGGTGTCCTGCTCGTCTTGGGCTCGTCGCTTCTTTTCGCTATCTACATCGTCTATGCCAAACAGTTCAAGATAAAGATGTCGCCCGTTAAGTCTACATTCTGGATTATCTTCTTCGGCTGGATAGTCATCGTAGGCTATATGTTCTTTACAGGCGACTCTGTTCAGCTGCCCCGTCAGCCCATCGAGTGGGGCTGTATCGTTCTTTTGGCGTTGATGCCTACGCTCCTCTCGCTCTATTTCCTGAATGTATCCATTCAAAGCATTGGCAGTACGCTTTCGTCTATCCTCGGAGCATTAGAACCTGTAACGGCAGTAGTCATCAGCACCTTCGTCTTCGGAGAGCCGTTCACCGTCCGTCTTGCCATCGGCATAGTCTTGATTCTATCTGCCGTCTTGCTCATCATCGGAGGTAATGGAATGTTGAAAAAACTGTTACATAATAATGTGTAAACCCATAGGTTCGGGCTACGCCATCCACACACAGACAACACCTTGAATATTAACGCATAAGACTGCTCATGATGCCGTCGGATACGAAAATGCCGTCGTGTGTAAGGCTGAGGCGACTGCCTGTGATTTTCAATAGCTTCGCATCGATATATTTATGTGCATTTGCCATACAATAGTCGCGAGCGTCGCTGCCGAAAAGCAAGGCCAGACGGTCGGTATCTATTCCTTCGGCCGTCCGCAACGACAGGAATATGAATTCGTTGTAACTATCTGTAGGCGTGAGCGTTTCTCGCTCATCGAATGTCTGGCGACGGTCTATTTGTAGGCAATATTTGTCGATATCCGACGGATTCCATTGCCTCGAAGAGCCATCGAATGAGTGTGCCGCCGCACCTATGCCGAGGTATTTGGCTCCTGCCCAATACCCTGAGTTGTGTACGGCACGTCGGTGTGGTAGGGCGAAATTCGATATTTCGTAGTGCTCGAAACCATTATTTTTCAGCCGATAGCAGAGAGTGTCGAATAGTTGTTTGCTGTCGTCGTCGGATATGGCTTCGACTTTGCCTCGCTGCCTCATATCGAATAGCTTAGTACCTCGCTCGTATGTAAGCGAATACGCCGAAATGTGTTGCACACCGAGCCTAAGTAGTTGGTCAATATCGGTATTGAGCGAGGTAAGTGTCTGGTTTGGTAGCGAGTAGATGATATCCACAGAGATATTGTCGAAGCCATTGTCTTGCAGTCGGCAGACGCAATCGACGGCTTGGCGGCTATTGTGACGGCGGTTGAGGCGGCGGAGCTGCTCGTCGTCGAACGACTGTATGCCGATGCTTATACGATTGATAGGAAAACTCTTAAGGTCGGTAACGAAACGGGCATCGATGTCGTCGGGATTACATTCGAGGGTTATCTCGGCTTCGTCGGTGATAGTGAAATATTTACCGATAGAAGTGAATATCTTACTGAGCTCGTCTGCCGTGAGCAACGAGGGCGTACCTCCACCGAAGTATATGGTGTCGAGCGATGTCTTGCCCAGATAGTCGTGTCGTAGGGCTATCTCTCGGCATAGTGTATCGACGTATTTCTCTTTGAGGTCGAGCGACGTGGTTCTGAAAAAACTGCAATACGTGCAGTAGCTTTTGCAGAAAGGGATATGTATGTAAAGCATTTGTACTATTCGAGTGTTTTTTACTACTTTTGCACAAAAATACAAAAAAGGATACTACGGCAGATGCTTGTTTTTCCAAATGCAAAAATAAATATAGGGCTCAATGTAGTAGAGAAGCGAGCCGACGGTTATCACAATATAGAGACCGTATTCTATCCCGTCTACGGTCTGTACGACGCACTCGAGGCAGTGGCAGCCGACGAGGTATCGCTTAACGTTTCGGGCTTTGGTATATCGGGCAACGACGGCGATAATCTTGTAATGAAAGCTTATCGGTTGCTAAACAATGACTTCGGGCTTCCGCCATTGGCGTTTTATCTAAAAAAGGCGATACCTATGGGAGCAGGTCTCGGTGGCGGCTCTGCCGATGCCTCTTTTACCCTGAAAGCACTCAACACGATGTTTGATTTGGGGCTCTCCGACGAGCAACTCGAAAGGTATGCCTTGCAGCTTGGAGCCGACTGTCCGTTTTTCGTCGGCAATCGCCCCGCTTTCGCACAAGGCAAAGGAGAGTGCCTTACTCCGATAGGTCTGGACTTGCGTGGTAAATATCTGTTGCTGGCAAAGCCCGCCGTTTCGGTCGGTACAGGAGATGCATACGGCGGTGTAGTCGTACGTCGATCGGAGGTAGACTTACGGCAGGCGGTATTGCAGCCGCTCGATACATGGCGAGATACGATAACAAACGCTTTCGAAAAGAATATCTTTGCCCGCTACCCGATACTAAGTAGTATGAAAGACGAAATGTACAGTCTGGGAGCCGTATATGCGGCTATGTCGGGCTCTGGGTCTACTATATACGGTATCTTCGACCATGCCCCGAAGGGTACGATATTGGGGAGTTGTTTTTGCAAAGCGATACTTTTATAGAAAAAAACAAAATTCTTATATGAAAATAGCAATTTTAGGCACCTCTTACGAGCAGCGTTACGACCGTTCGCTGGTAGACGTAATAGATATTCTGCTCAATAACGGTGTGGATGTATGCATCGAAGAGTCGTTTCGGAGGTATATCGGAGATAGAGTGTCGATACCCGAGGTAGGCGTTGTGCCATCGGGTGATATAGAGGCAGATATGGCTATATCGTTCGGTGGCGACGGCACTTATTTGGTTACGTCTCATACATTAGCCCGAAAAAATATCCCCATACTCGGTATCAACGCCGGCCACTTGGGGTTCCTTGCCGACGTATCGATATCGGAGATAGAGTCGGCTTTGCTCGATATTGTCGAAGGGCGTTACTCGACAGAATCGCGTGTAATGCTCGACGTAAGACTCTCGGACGGCACAGAGTCTGCCCGTACGGCTCTCAACGAGGTAGCCGTACTGCGAGGCGACACCTGCTCTATGCTTACGCTCGACTTATATGTCGACGGAGAGTTTGTAAATAGCTATAAGTCAGATGGTCTGCTTGTATCTACTCCTACCGGCTCTACTGCCTACTCGCTGAGTGTGGGCGGTCCGATAGTATCGCCCGATTCGGCAGACTTCATCATATCGCCCATAGCACCTCACTCGCTTACCGTCCGCCCGCTGATAGTAAGAGACGACCGCACGATAGAGATACGTGTAAAGTCGTGTGCCGAGAGTTACCAGATAGCCGTCGACGGCTATTCGATGCATCTGCCCGATAGCACGAGTATCAGGGTAAAAAAGTCGGAGTATAGCATTACGAGTATTCAGCCCGAGGGACATACGTTTTTCAAGACCCTTCGTAGCAAATTGATGTGGGGAGCCGACACGAGGCTGTAACCGAAGTTGCTATTGGTCGTTGCCTGAGTCGTCGGAGTCGTCTGTATCGACGGGTAATACGCCGGTTATCTTATTGATTCTGTATCGAGTCATCATCTGATTCGACTCGAAACCGATACCGTTTATTATCATGGTCGATCTTGTGATACGTATGGGGGAGTCGGAATATATCCTTTGATTGGCCTCGTCCCAATTGAGTTGGTTCGTCTCGAAAGTTTCGCCCGAAATGTTGGTACACCGCACACTATCTTTGAGTATCCACCGCCGCTCTAGGTCGTAATATATCGCCCAACGGCAATCGACGCTTGCGTCGGCTTGGTACAGCTCATTGAACCGCTCAAAGTGCAACCCCTTAGGGAACAACCAATTGCTACGTTCCGCCTTGTCGAAAATCAGCATTTTGGGAGTAGTAATACGATAGCGTGTGATACCTGAGTCAGATATTACGGTGCTTATATCTATAGCCGTTAGCGAAGGAGTCATTTGCCTATCGCTGATAGTACCGTGAGCAATAGGTTTATTGTGAGTACACTGCATACTAATCATCAATATCGATATTGCTGTTGCGAAACGATATATTTTTTTTGTAGCAGTACAAGATGATTTTTTTATCTGCATTACGTAGTGATTATGAGATTGTTTCGTGACGATAGCAAACAATTATAGCAGACCGAGTTCGAGTTTGGCCTCTTCGCTCATCATATCTTTGTCCCATTCGGGCTCGAATACGAGCTTGACTTCTACCGATTTTACACCGTCGAGAGCCGATATTTTCTGTTGTATATCTTCGAGAATGAAGTCTGCCATCGGGCAGTTTGGTGCCGTCAGCGTCATAGTGATTACTATAGTCCCGTCTGCTCCGCAGTCTACGTCGTAGATTAGTCCTAAATTGTAGACATCGACAGGTATTTCGGGGTCGTAGACGGTTTTTAGCACCGTCACTATTCTCTCTTCGAGAGCCAACATATTATTGTTATCCATTGTGTTGCTATTTTTTGTGTTGATATTGGATTATTTTCTACGCCACAAAATTAATCAAATATTTAACGTAATAGCGAATTTGAAACTGCAAGAATTTAGTTAATCGTGCTTTTAATTGATTTTTAAGCAATCTGAATGTTAAAAATGAGTGCGTCCTATTTTATAAGTTTGGAAAATATAAAAAAAATTGTCATATTTGGCGTTTGAAAAATAAGAAAATCGGACTTAACAATATCGATTATATAATTTTTTTACTAACTAAATAATTAAATAGGTATGAAAAGGCTTACTTTTTTATTGTTTCTTGTGCTTTGTACGGCTCTTGAGCTGCAGGCACAGAATTTGACGTTACCTTACGTTCAAGACTTTTCGGCTCTCGCTACAGGCGATATGCTTTCTGAGACAGGGAGTTCGACCGCTGTGGCGGCCGGTACACTGCCCGGTATAGCTTCTGTCAATAGCGCATATCAGGCAGGAGGAGCCATTCGTTTGGGCGATGGAGGTAATGTGGGTGGTTTTACGACGCAACCTATCGACGTCGGAGCTGCTCCTTTTGTAAAGGTGTCGTTCAATGCTGCCGCTTGGATAGCTGCGACGCCTGCACCTGCCAAATTGACCTTAACCTATGGCTCTCAGAGTCGTACGGTCGACTTGCAGGCTATCGGACACGGCTGGCCCCTATCGACAACCGATATGGTGTGGTACGATGTTACGTTTACGGCAGAGGCAACTCCTATGGCTCTGATTGTAACTACCGTTGCCGAAAGCGGTGTAGAGAATCGTGTTTTTGTCGATAATCTTAAGATTCAGGTGGTGAATCTGGTCTCTTGGTCTGAAGGATTCGAGGGTTCCGTATTTCCTCCTGTCGGATGGACGGCAAAACATATTAGCGGATCGAAAGAGTGGACACGGTCGACCTCTTCGGCCGATGGTCCTATAGGCACGGCTTGTGCTAAGGTTGGATATGCAAATCCCAGACACGAAAACTGGCTTATTACGCCACAATTGTTTCCTGTGGCAGGCGAAAACTTTAAGTTTAAAATTAAAACCAACTATTATTATCCAAAGACTACGCTTCATGTAAAGATTTCGACGGCTTCCAACGACACAAGCGATTTTATCACAACGGCTCTTACTCTATCGAATGTCACGGAAATACCTACTACATGGACAGAGCATACGGTGGATATGTCTGCTTACGTGGGATCGCCCGTATATATCGGATTTCATGCGCTGGATACCAATGGATTAAATCTGTTACTCGACGATATTAGTGGTCTTAAAATACAAGGAGCCACTTGTATGGCTCCCGATACGCTCAGAGTAGGTAATATTACCACCAACTCTGCCAATATCACATGGACAGAGGCCGGTAGTGCTTCGTCGTGGATAGTAGAGTATTCTACTTCGCCTACTTTCGCAGGAGCAACGTCGCAGACCGTGACTGGCAACAGAACATTGAATCTGGTGGGACTTACCGCAAATACTCAATACTATGTGAGAGTCAAAGCCAATTGTGGCGGAGGCGAATACAGTCTTGGTACTACAACTACATTTAGAACCAATTGTGGTCAGATATCTACCGAATGGACAGAAGACTTCTCCGCAGCAGACGAATCAGACTTCGATATGCCTTTCTGCTGGACGAGGGTTACGACATATAGTCCGTACTCGACCAGTAAATATCCGAAAATCACTACTTCGGGATACGAGGGAGACTGTCTGTATATGTACACCATAGGCAATACTTGTCCGGCACTTATAGCAGCGAGTCCTGAGTTTGCCTACTCATTGGCAGGAAAGGATGTGGGATTTTGGTTGAGACGTTTGGATCCTTCCATAGCCTCTACGTTTGAAGTGGGAGTAATGTCGAACATTGCCGATACGAGTACTTTTGTGGCTATTCAGAATATAGATCCTACGGTAAGCAGCTGGCAATATTATTCGGTAGTAGTACCCAATACCATATCTGCAGCACAAAAATATTTGGCTTTCCGACTTAAAAATCACAATGGAAACGGTCCGAATTATTACATTGATAATGTCGGAGTATATACATACACTTGTGCACCTCCGATGAATTTCTCTGTAAGGAATGTTAAGACAACCGAAGCAAAAATAGTATTCAATACCAGAGAACCGCAGACAGCATGGCAGTATGCATATACAAACGATATGACCCTTACAGACCCATCGACTCTTACACCGATAGCTATTGCCGATAGCAATGTCGTAATAACCGGACTTACGCCCAATACTCAATACAAAGTGTGGGTACGGACTGTTTGCTCTGCCGGAGTATTCAGCAGATGGTCGTATGTTACTGAGTTCAAGACGGATTGTACGCCTCAGGCGGGTAATATAAACTTCTTGGAACAGTTTGAATCGGTAGGAATCGATGCCATACCCGAGTGTTGGAACAAAATATCCACTAACCACACTCGTCCGGGTGTGGTAGAATCTCAACCAAACAACGGAGTTGATAGCAAGGCTATAAAGTTTGCCGACTCCGATCCTCAGTATTTGGTATTGCCTGATTTCGGAGTACCACTCAACACTCTAGAACTCAACTTCTTGCTCGACAGAGAGGGTGATCGCTCGGGAATATTCCAAGTAGGCTATATGACCGATAAGACAGATGAAAGTACATTTGTGCCTGTCGCTTCGTTCAATGATATGGGCGACGCCAATTACAAAAAAATGCTACCTAAGCGAGTAATTTTCAACGATGTAGAAAACAACAGCGACAACCGCTATATAGCATTCAGATATGGTCAAGTTGCTGATGAAAACTTCGATAAAGGTTGGTTCTATTGGATAGACTCCGTATCGGTAAAGGTACCCACCTCGTGTCTGCCTCCGGGTCGGTTGAACGCCGTAGTAGTGAAGCCCGATTCGGCAGAAATCTCTTATGTATCGCTGCCGGGAACTATCGGAGCACAGTATGTATACGGAGGGCTTTCGGACGATCCTTCGACATTGACTCCCGTAGCTGCTACAGGAGGTACCATACATCTTTCGGGACTTTCTCCCAATACTTGGTATAAACTCTGGATGCGAAGCGAATGCAGTGCAGGTACATACGGTGAGTGGTCGATTGCTCCTCTGTCTTTTGTAACTCCGTGTTTAGCCGTTGCATCTTTGAGTGAAGACTTCGAGTCGGTAACGAAAGATTCTATCCCCGACTGTTGGCATAAGTTGCCAAAAAACAACAAAACACCAAGTGTAATAGCCCCCACTGCTTCGTATGGAGTGGATTCAAAGGCTATAGAATTCAAGAAAAATGTCAAAACAAACTCTCAGTATCTGATATTAAACAAAACAGATGTAGCTCTGAATACTTTGCAGTTGCGTTTCGATTTGGGTAAAGAAGATATTCGATGTGCTCCATTGCAGGTAGGTTATATGACCGCCCCCGAAGACAGCACCACATTCGTATCTGTTGCTTCGTTCGACGATAGGTTCTATAAAACCATGTTGCCAAAGACAGTATACTTCAATGGTATAGTCGATAATGGCAACAATCGTTACATAGCATTCAAATATAATACAGGATCGCGTTATTGGATAGACAACGTAGAGGTCGAACCCGTAGTAGCATGCTCGGCTCCGACCTCTTTGAAAGCACAAGCTTTTGCAGGTGCCGTTCAAGACTCTGCTGTGGTTACCTTTGCTCACGAGGTATCGGCTACTTCGTGGCAGTATGTATTGGGTAAGGGTGTAGAAGTATCAGCCACTCCTCCCGATTCGATTGCTAAAGTGGATATTACATCCGATAATATAAGACTATCGGGTCTGGAAAAAGACAAAGATTATGTAATTTGGGTAAGAACGACAAGTTGCGGTACCGATACCAGCTCGTGGACAATTGCAGCATTCAGTACAAAATACTGTAAGGCAACTCCGGTATATACAAGTGTAGCAGGTATTACTAAGGTAAAATTCGGCAATTATATGATAGTAGAAAACGTCTCCGGACAGGAAGCAAATAATTACGGAGACTATTCCGCTATGCAAGGAGACATCAGCCGTGGAGACTCAGCCTATGTAGCTATCAACTATAATATTGCCAGTGCATATAAATATAAGGCTCATATATACGTCGATTGGAACAACGACTATGATTTCGACGACGCAGGTGAGACCGTTTATACGGGAGAAATCGATAATACGTCCTCTAACTTCATGGCGTCGTTCCTCGTGCCCGCATCTACGACAGTAGGCAACTACCGAATGAGGATATTGATTAATTCTACCTATTATGAATCCGATCCTTGTTATATGTCTTATAGCGCTGCAGTCGAAGACTATACTCTTGTGGTAGCAGCTCCGTTGACGTGTCGTTACGTGAAAAATCTTAGTGTACGCAATATCACTACCACAAGTGCCGATATTGCATGGACAGCCGGTGGTTCCGAAACATCGTGGAACGTAGTAGTATCTACTACTCCGCTTAAGGTTGCTCAGCTCGATACTATGGCGTCTATAAATGTAACATCTGCTACATATAGTTTGACTTCGCTTCCTACCAACAGTAAATATTATGTCTATGTACGAGCTGCTTGCAGTGCTACCGACAAGTCGCCTTGGAAATTGGTAGAGTTTAGAACAAAATCTATTTCCGTATCGTTGCCATACGATCAAGACTTCAGTGGCACTTCGCCCGAAGTAGCTGTCTTTACTGCCGAAGAAGGGGCAAACAAATGGAGTATAGGCTCTGCCATAGGCAATTCGGGTAAATCTATGTACATATCGAAAGACAACGGTACTACAGCAGAGTATTCAGGAGTAGAATCTCACTCTATGGCATACCTGACAATCGATTTCGACCACAGTCCGAAGTTTGCTATCTCTTTCGACTGGATAGGCAAGGGAAACTTCTACATCAGTCCTTGGTTTACAGAGATATACGACTTTATGAGAGTATATATGGTACCCGACTCTGCAGAGTTGCCTACTACATGGACGAAAGGTTTGTCTCCGGAATGGATAAACGCATCCGGTGCATATCGTTTGGGAAATATATTCTTAAACAAAACCAATTGGACTACGTTTGCCGATACATTGCCGTCGTCGTATGCAGGCACCAAGAGGAAACTTGTATTTATGTGGATTAATACTGCACCATATCCGAATGCTCCTACTATGGCTGTCGACAATATCTCTATCGTAGGATATAGCTGCGATGCTCCGTCGAATATGGTATTGGATACTATCGCTACCGATACGGCTCGTATACATTGGACTAAAGGTAGCAGCGAAACCTCGTGGATATTCGAATATAAGGCGGCTTCCGAAGCTACTTGGATACGCGATACCGTGACCGATACCGTTTATGCTTTCGGTGGTCTTACGCCAAACACCGAATATCGGGTAAGAATCAAAGCCGTATGTACGGGAGGAAGTACGTATAGTAAGTGGTTGCAATATACTTTCCGTACCGAATGTGCCGCACAGGCAATCGGCAATACGCGTATAGAGTACGACTTCGGTCAGTATATAGGTAAGATACCCAGCTGCTGGACAAGAACACTGCCTTACACTACCGATGGAGGTAGGGTAATGCCTTTTGTCGGCAACTATGAAGGTTATCCTACAGATGGTGTCTTAATCTTTGGCGGAAAATCGTCTCAGATGATATCCACAGGAGAGTATATAGAAAATATGAGTAATGTAGAGGTAGAGTTCTATGTACTTAGAACATCATCTGCTACGGCAGGTACGTTTAAATTGGGTGTATTGTCCAATCCACACGATCCAAGTACATTCACTACCATACACGACCTTACTAATATGATTACGGCAGACGGAACTCTCCAGAGAATGCGTCTATCGCTTTCGGGAGCACCTGCAAATACGCACTATATAGCATTCCGTCAGGATACGACCGGAAGTGCCAATAATGGTATGTATGGTATAGACGATCTGTATATATATAAGACTCCGACCTGTAAGAGTCCAGACTATAACAATATAACTATTGTAACAGCCAATGATCCGACTGCTACAAGTGCCGAAGTAAGTTGGTTGCCGGGTGAAACCGAAAGTAACTGGGAGATACAGTACAAAGAAGCCGACTCCACTCTCTGGACTTCGGTAATGGTATCGGCTTCGTCGATGGATACGCTGAGGGGCTTATCGCCACAGACAGTTTATGAGTTGAGGATAAGATCCGTATGTTCGGCTGCCGACTCAAGTTTCTGGACATTAAGCAAATATTTCGCTACTCCATGTGCAGCCGAAACATTGCCGTTTAGCGAAGACTTTACGGGACTTACCTCTTCTACATTCCCACGTGGATGTTGGAGAAAATACGTACAGAAGGCATCTGATGTGTTTGCAGGAGAAAGACTCCGTACTTCGGGCGGTGCTTGGAATTATAGTGAAAAGACGCACGGTCTGAATACGGGCGGAAAAGCTAAGATAAATATCTATGGTTCAAGCACTAAGTCGTGGCTGGTAACACCACCGGTATTGTTACAGAATAGTACATTCCTCGAATTCGACGTTGCGTTTACGAGAAACGACAGTGCAGGTCCTGCAGGCGGTGGAGCAAGAGGCGACGACCAGTTTATGGTAATAATCTCCGAAGACGCAGGGGCTACGTGGACGCAAGCTAATGCTACCGTATGGAACAACGACGGCACGGGCAACTACGTTCTGAACAACATTACAAACGACGTAAATCACATCCGTATAAATCTCTCGCAATACGCCGACAAGATAGTGAAGATAGCATTCTATGCCGAATCGACAGTCGGTACTTGGATCGATGGCGGAAACGACCTGCACCTCGATAATATTCTGGTACATCAGGTTATCATTACTCCACCTACGGTCGAAACTCTTGCTGCCGACAACATCGGAAACAATACCGCTACGTTGCACAAAAAAGTAACGCAAGGTTCGTACCCGATAACATCGGAAGGATTCTATTATAAAGCGGCAAATGATACTCGTTGGAAACAGTCGCCCGACAGCGTACTTACGGGCTTGATTCAGGGTACTACCTATAAGTTCTATGCTTATGCCGAAGTAACCGACGACAACGGAGATGTTCATAGGTTCGACGGAGATAGCTTAGTATTTACCACTACAGGTATAGCTCCGATTCATCCGATAGTCGAAACACGTGCTGCAACCGACATTACACAGGTAAAGGCAACACTGCACAAGGCTATAGCCGAAGACCCGTCGGAACCGATATTGTCGCAAGGCTGGAAGTGGCATAAAGTGGGCGAACCCAATTGGAGTACCGCTATCGATAGTGTTATCACCGGGCTCGAACATAGTACGGCTTATGAATTCTATGCTTATGCTACGACAGCTATCAATACCGATGGCTATAAGGGAGCTACGTTGCAGTTCACTACATTGTCGCATACACCGCCGACAGTGCAAACACTCGATGCTACGGCTATCGGTATGTATGCAGCGACACTGCGTAAGGAAGTGACGGCAGGTAGCGAATCTATCATCGAAGAAGGCTGGGAGTACAAGAAAGTAGGCGAAGTGGTATGGACCAAGACCCAAAACGCCAACCTCAACAGTCTCGCACTTGACACCGAGTATGAGTTCTACGCTTATGCCATAACAAACTCGTATCCGATGACCAAGGGCGAAACATTGAAGTTCCGTACGCTCAAAGCTACGACAGACTTAGACGCAGCAGACTATGGCGTAAACATCTACCCGAACCCCGCTCATACGGTAGTAAACATAG
>CAJPNS010000038.1 GCA_905372135.1 Porphyromonadaceae bacterium
GACAGTTCGCCGTTTTTCTTCGCTCACTTTCGCACAAGCGGGTTTGCGTCTCGGCGCGTAGGCCGATCTGTTTTGTGCTTCGCACAAAATGGGAATGTAAAATAAGGGCGAACACATGGGTTCGCCCCTACGGATACGTGTATTAAATGATGTTGCCCAGACAATTCACGAATTGTCTGTACGGGCGGAGGCGTGAGCATTGGGATGCGTGAGGGATAGGAGCGGATACGAGACGCTGAATCAATTACGAATTACGAATTACGGAAAGGGAAGAGCAGAGAGACAAGACTAACCATTTGTATGCGGCGAGTAAGAGCGGATAGCCCGACCCGAAGCCGCTTGCGGCGAGGGGAACGCCAAAAAAATTAAAAATGAAAAGTTAAAAATGAAGAAGTAATAATGTAGGAATGAATGAATGTTGAAGTGTTTAATTGTTAAAACGGGGGGGTATGTAGGGTGCGAACACATGAAATCAATTACGAACGGCAGTGTGGTGCGAATTACGATTAAAACCAAGCCTTAATTATAATTGATTGCAGAAATCAAAATTTATATCTAACTTTGCTCGAGCGATTTCTGATAAATCGTCCGTTAAAAGTAATCTTAAACCTTAATTTAACATCAAAGCAAAATGCAAAACACATCGAACATCCTTATGATAGAGCCGATACTTTTCGGCTTTAACGAAGAGACGGCAAAAAACAACTATTTCCAGAAAAACGACAACACAGCCGCCACTCAAATCCAAGCTCAAGCACGGGCAGAATTCCTCGAAATGGTCAGACTCCTCCGCGATAACGCCATAAGAGTCGTTACGGTACGCGATACCGCTTCGCCGCATACGCCCGACAGCATTTTCCCGAACAACTGGGTGTCGTTCCACTCGTGCGGACGTGTGGTATTGTACCCGATGTTTGCCGAAAACCGCCGCCTCGAACGCCGCCCCGAAATATTGCAACACATCGAAGACGAAGGCTTCGCCATAAAAGAAAAGATAGACCTCACCGGCTACGAACACGAAGGCGAATTCCTCGAAGGCACGGGCTCTATGATACTCGACCGCGACAATCGTATCGCTTATGCCTGCCTCTCGGAGCGGACACACCCTCATCTGTTTGAGCTCTTCTGCCGCGAACTCGAATATACGCCCGTGGCTTTCCGCGCCTTCCAGTCGGTCGACGGCAAAAGGCTGCCCATCTACCACACGAACGTAATGATGTGCATCGCCGACCGATACGCTATCGTCTGCCTCGACACTATCGACGACAGCCAAGAACGCCGTCGGGTTACGGAGTCTATAGTCGGTTCGGGTAAAACGATAATAGAGATTTCCGAGCAGCAGATGCACAATTTTGCAGGAAATATGCTACAGGTCGAAAACGAGATAGGAATGAAATTCCTCGTAATGTCGGACACTGCCTACCGTTCGCTGCTACCGCAGCAGATAGAGCAAATAGAGAAGACCGACACCATACTGCACCCCTCGATACCGACCATAGAGCGTTACGGCGGCGGCTCGGCTCGCTGTATGATGGCAGAAATATTCCTCCCTCGTAAGTAGCAATAGCGTCTTTTTTTTATGAAAATACGGGTAGGTATCTTGCAATGCAGTAAGATAGAGTTTTCTGTCGGAGGTAGATTCAAGGCGACGAGCGGCGAAGTGGCCGAGGGAGATTTTATAGCCGAATATGCGGCAGGTAAAATACTTTTCGGCGGCAGATACTACGATAGTCTTCGTCTCGAGGCGTGCGAGGGCTCTTGGTTCGAGCTGAAAAACGTGGTCATCGGTAAAGAGTTTCATTGGCAGCAGTACCGCAACGAGCGTTTCGAGGGCGACTTGGTGATAATTGCAGACGGAGAAGAGCTTGTGGCTATCAACGAAATCGATTTGGAACGATACATCTATTCGGTCATTGCCTCCGAGATGAGCGCCACCTCGTTTGTGGAGCTGCTCAAGGCTCACGCCGTAATATCGCGTAGCTGGGTGCTATCGGCTATAGGTTCGTCGAGGGCGACTCCTTCGGCGGCAACGACCTTCTACACCGACCGTAGCGATACCGACGACCCCGTGTATATACGTTGGTACGAACGCGATGCTCACCGTTTGTTCGACGTCTGTGCCGACGACCATTGCCAACGCTATCAGGGTATACCGTCGCAAGAGCCTCCTGCATTGCGAGAGGCTATCGACTCTACCGCAGGCGAGGTGCTCGTCTACGACGGTAAAATATGCGACGCTCGTTTTTCGAAGTGTTGCGGGGGGTATACCGAGCGGTTCTCTTCGTGCTGGGCAGAGGTCGATTACCCATATCTTACCGTCTTGCCCGATAGCGACGGCAGCCTCCTGCAGCCCATTACCGACGAGGCAACGGCACGTAGCTTCGTACTATCCTCACCCGATGCCTTCTGCAATACAACAGACAGCAATATCATTCGGCAGGTATTCAACGACTACGACCGCTCTACAAAGTCGTTTTTTCGATGGAAGGTAACATATTCGGTCGATGAAATATCGGAGATAGTCGCATCGCGTTCGGGGATAGACTTCGGCAGTATCTTAGACCTCGTTCCCGTGCAGCGTACCGCCTCGGGGCGAATCGTACGCCTCAGAATCGTAGGCACCCGCCACACTGCAACCATAGGCAAAGAGCTCGAGATACGTCGATGGCTATCGCGTACGCATCTTTATAGTTCGGCGTTCGTCGTAGATAGAGACAATTGCGGCAGGTTTGTCATCTGCGGAGCAGGTTGGGGGCACGGAGTCGGGCTCTGCCAGATAGGTGCCGCCGTAATGGCACACAAAGGTTATTCGTACCGAAGCATACTCCGACACTACTATCCGCATACGGCAATATGCAATATAAAAGGAGGTTTACTCACGAATGAGTAAGCCTCCTCCACTAACAAAATTATAATGCACTTGAAAAAATCTCTATATCGAAAAAGCCTTCTTGATACGGTCGACATAATCGAGTTTCTCCCACGTAAAGTACTCTATACCGCCCTCTACTACGGTCTCTCTACCAAAGTGTCCGTATGAGGCTGTCTTCAGGTATATGGGATTGCGGAGCTTGAGACGTTGTTCGATAGAATACGGACGAAGGTCGAATATATCGTTTATCTTGGCAGCAATCTCGGAGTCGGTCATATTTACTTTTGCTTTGTTGTAAGTGTTTACAAACAGACTTACCGGTCTGGCGATACCGATAGCATACGATACCTGTATAAGCATCTCGTCGGCAACCCCTGCTGCAACCATATTTTTAGCGATATGACGAGCTGCATAAGCGGCGCTGCGGTCTACCTTCGATGGGTCTTTACCGCTGAATGCTCCACCGCCGTGAGCTCCTTTGCCTCCGTAGGTATCGACTATGATCTTACGACCTGTAAGCCCCGTATCGCCGTGAGGACCACCGATTACGAACTTACCCGTCGGATTCACGTGCAGTATTAGGTCTTTGTCGAAGAAACGTTCTATCGACGGATTGTCTTTTATCACTCGCGGTATAAGGATATTCCTTATATCTTCTTCTATTTTGCGGAGCATACGATTGTCGTCGCTATCAAATTCGTCGTGCTGCGTAGATACTACGATGGTGTGTATTCTCTCTGCCACTCCGCTATCGCTGTATTGCACAGTCACTTGCGACTTGGCGTCGGGGCGAAGGTATGGCATAAGCGAAGGCTCGTTTTTGCGAATGTTTTCGAGACAGAATAGTATCTCGTGAGCCAAATCGAGCGATAGTGGTAAGAAATTTGCAGTCTCGTTGGTGGCGTATCCGAATACCATTCCTTGGTCGCCCGCACCTTGCTCTTCGGGATTATGCCGCTCTACGCCGCGATTGATATCTGCCGATTGTTCGTGTATCGCCGATAGTATGCCGCAAGAATTACCGTCGAACATATAGTCCGACTTGTTGTATCCGATATTGGTTATTACCCTGCGGGTAATTGACTGAATATCGACATAAGCCGACGATTTAACCTCGCCGCCCACTATAACCTGACCTGTGGTAACGAAAGTCTCACAAGCTACTTTCGAGCCTCTATCTTTCGACAAAAATTCGTCGAGAATGGCATCCGATATCTGGTCGGCAACTTTATCCGGGTGTCCGCTCGACACCGATTCCGATGTGAATAAATACATAACTTTTTTTGTGTGTGTTTGTGAATAAATTTCATCGACTCCGACCAAAATAAACGTCGCTATCTTGCCGTATCGATATGTGTTATTTATATGTGATATAAAACGGGGAGGAAGTTGCCTGAATACCTTAATAGATATAGTTTTAGCATTTTTTTATCGAGGTTGCAAGCATACAAATCTCTCCTCTATCGTATCAACGGGCAAAGGTAATACTATTTTTTCATTTACGACAAAATAAAATAGTAAACTTCGTACTTCGAAAGTAGAACTTTCGCTTTCGTCGAACAAAAATTCGGGCTACTGAAACAGATTGCCCTGCCCCGCTTCTCTGCTCCTGCCGAGGTGTTCGTATGCAAGCGGCATCACCTCGCGACCGCGTGGCGTACGCTTGATGAAACCCTCTTTGATAAGGAACGGCTCGTAGACCTCCTCGATAGTGCCCGCATCTTCGCCCAAGGCAGTAGCAATGGTATTGAGCCCCACGGGACCGCCGTGGAACTTGTCGATGACCGTCAGCAGTATCTTATTGTCTATCTCGTCGAGACCGTATTTGTCGATATTGAGAGCTTCGAGCGAATATTTGGTTATCGTAAGGTCGATATCGCCATTGCCGCGAACCTGAGCAAAATCGCGTACGCGACGTAGCAGGGCGTTGGCAACACGCGGTGTGCCGCGGCTGCGTAGAGCAATCTCTCCTGCTGCCTCTTGCGAGCAACCGACGCCGAGTAGCTTAGCCGAACGCAGCACAATACCTCGCAGTATGCTCTCGTCGTAATACTCGAAGTGGCAGTTGATGCCGAACCTCGCACGGAGAGGCGACGTAAGCAGACCGCTGCGGGTAGTGGCTCCTACGAGAGTAAAGGGCTCGAGGTCTATCTGTATCGAGCGGGCAGAGGGACCTTTGTCTATCATTATATCGATGCGGAAGTCTTCCATCGCCGAGTAGAGATATTCCTCCACTATGGGACTAAGACGGTGTATTTCGTCGATGAACAAGACATCGTTTTTCTCGAGCGAAGTGAGCAGCCCCGCCAGGTCGCCCGGCTTGTCGAGTACGGGACCCGACGTCATCTTCAGCCCCACGCCAAGCTCGTTGGCTATGATTGCCGACAGTGTGGTCTTGCCCAGCCCCGGAGGACCGTGCAACAGTACGTGGTCGAGCGACTCGGCTCTCATCTTAGCCGCCTCCACAAACACCGACAGGTTCTCGACAATCTTCCCCTGACCGTTGAAGTCGGCAAAGACAAGCGGTCGGAGAGCCTTCTCGATATCGGCATCGCTCTTTGTTATCTGCTCTCGTATATTAAAATTCATATTTCGCCTACGTTAATTAATTATATCTATTTCGAACGTCATTGCCACAAATCGCAGAAGGCACTTAGCCTCTCAGTATTTTCAGGCATCGTCTGAGCTGTTGCATAAAAATATCTATCTCCTCGTATGTGTTGTAGAATGCAAACGACACCCTTGCCATACCCGATACACCGAACGACTCCACGAGCGGCTGTGCACAATGGTGTCCCGTGCGTATGGCTATGCCCGTCTTGTCGAGCAACATACCCAAGTCGTAGGGGTGTACGCCATCTACATTGAATGCCGCTACCCCACTCTTATGCTCGGCTGTGCCGTAGATACGTAAGTTGGGTATCTGCTGCAACCGTTCGGTGGCATATTGTAGCAGCGAGTCTTCGTACGCCATCACCTCGTCGAAATCGAGACTGCGAAGATACCGCAGAGCCTCGGCAAGAGCCGACGACGATATAAAGTCGGGTGTGCCCGCCTCGAACTTATAGGGCAATACATTGTACGTCGTCTTCTCGAACGTAACCTTCTCTATCATCTCTCCGCCGCCCTGATATGGCGGTATGCGGTCGAGCATCGCGCGTTTGCCGTAGAGCACTCCGATACCTGTGGGGGCGTATATCTTATGCCCCGAGAAAGCATAGAAGTCGGCGTCAGACTCGCGTACATCGACCCTGAGGTGTGCCACAGCCTGTGCTCCGTCTACGAGCACCGCCGCTCCGTAGCGATGGGCGACGGCAGCTATACGCTTTATGTCGTTGACAGTGCCGAGCACATTGGATATGTGGCAGACGGCAACTATCGCCGTACGCTCAGATATCATCTCTTCGAACACGTCGTAACGCAGATTGCCCGCTTCGTCGATCGGTATCACCCTCAGCGTAAGCCCATACTGCTCGGCTGCCATCTGCCACGGCACTATATTGGAGTGGTGCTCCATCTGCGAGACGATTATCTCGTCGCCCGTACGGCATAGCCGACACAGCGACGACGCTACGAGGTTGATACTCTCCGTCGTACCGCGTGTGAATATTATCTCGTCGCTCGAAGAGGCATTTATAAAATCGGCTACAGTCTTACGTGCCGTCTCGTGTGCCTCGGTAGCCACTTGGCTAAGGTGGTGTACGCCACGGTGAATATTGGCGTTCTGCGTACGGTACAGCTCCGACAGGAGGTCGACGACACAGTCGGGTTTCTGCGTGGTGGCAGCGTTGTCGAAATATATCAGAGGGTTGCCGAACACTTTTCGGCTCAGTATCGGGAAGTCTTTCCGTATTTGCTGGATATCGAGTTTCATTTTCTATTTTTTTCTGCAAAGATACATTTTTTGAGCTTCGTACCAAAACATCACATACGACCAAACCTCATCGAAAGGTAGCTTCGCCGATGCGATAATCTGCAAAAAAGGTTGTCCCTCTCTTTTTTTCGATAAAAGGACAACCTTCACAAAACAATTTTTACTATGATATATCTACAATAGCGCATTAAGTCGTGCCGTAAGAGCTGACTTGTCGGATGCTCCTATCACACGGTCGGCTTGCAATTCGCCGTTTTTATAAAAGACTACTGTAGGTACATTGCGGATACCTACCAAGTCGGTAAACTCGGGACAGTCGTCTACGTCTACCTTACCGACGAATGCCTTGCCTTCATACTCTTTTGCTATCTCCTCTACTATCGGAGCAAGTTTTTTGCACGGTCCGCACCAAGTGGCACTGAAATCGAGCATACAAACAGCATTTGCCGACAGTATTTCTTTGTAATTTGAATCTGTTACGTGTGTCATATTATTTGTGCTTTTTATTATTTACAATTAGTTATCTGTTTTTTGTGAAACGGAGTGCAAAGATACGAATAACCATCCGTACACCAACATTCACTACAGTAATATGGGCATAGATAATATTTATCGTTACATATTCATACCTCCGCAGCAGGTTATAACCTGTCCTGTGATGTATGCCGATAAGTCTGAGGCAAGGAACAGAGCCAAGTTGGCAACATCTTCGGGTGTACCGCCTCGGCGTAAAGGTATCTGCTCAGCCCAAGCCTTTTTCACCTCTTCGGGCAGTGCGTTGGTCATTTCCGTGATGATAAAACCCGGAGCAATGGCATTGTGGCGTATATTACGTACACCCATCTCTTTGGCTGCCGATTTGGTAAAACCTATGATACCGGCTTTCGATGCGGAGTAGTTGCATTGCGAGGCATTGCCGCTGACACCCACTACCGAACTCATATTGATGACACTGCCCGAAGCCTGACGCCACATAACGGGCTGTATCGCCTTGGTAAAATTGAATACCGATTTCAGATTGACGTTGATAACGGCGTCCCACTGCTCTTCGGTCATACGTTTGAGCTGCGTATCTTTGGTGATACCTGCGTTATTGACCAGAGCGTCTACACGTCCGAAGTCTTTCTCTATCTCAGCCACCACACGTGCCGTATCGGCAAAATCTGCGGCATTGGAAGCATATCCTTTAGCTTTTACGCCCAAGGCAGACAACTCTTTTTCGGTTGCCTCCATCACTTCGTTACGTACCAAATCGGTGAAAGCGATGTCGGCTCCCTCTTGAGCGAAACGTATTGCTATGGCTTTGCCTATCCCTCTCGACGCACCTGTGATGAGTGCCGTCTTTCCTTCTAATAGTTTCATATATCGATTATTTTAATTTGTGTATGCAAAGGTAATATTTAATTACGAATTACGACCGGCAGTGCGGAGCAAATTTTGCGAGTAAGCGGGAACTTATTCGGAGACTTGCCCGAACCAATTCGGAGACTTACCCGAACTCATTCGGGAACTTGTCCGAACTTATTCGGGAGCTATGCCGAGCTGGGGCACTTGAAAAGCCTCAGAAAAATGTTTTACGAAGTAAAAGAATTTTGTTTAAACGAAGGGGTATAGATAAAAACAGTAAGAATGTGTCGACGAGTGCCGTAGCAAAATCGCCGATATTGTGGGCTAAAATGCTACGCCTATGGCAAGTCTCCGATGTATTGTAATACTTGCGTATGTCTATTGAAAAATCTTATTTTATAAATAGATTTCTCCTTCTGCCAAAATCACTGCATTGCCGCCGACTTTGACTTTGCATTTACCGTCGCTAAAACAGAGAGTCGCCTTAATTTCGGAAGGTCTTCCCATTGCTTCTCCTTGTAAGAAAATGACCTCTGAATTATTTTCAATCAAATGATTCTTGTATAGATAATATGTCAGGGCTCCGCTTGAGGTTCCGGTTGCAGCCTCTTCGTCTATATCGTAAAGAGGAGCGAAATCTCTGGTGTGAGCCGTGAGGTTCTCTTCTGTCGCGACGGAAAAAGCATACACCCCTACTACATTATATCTTTCCGACAGAGCGGCAAGGGCTTTCATGTTTGGAGTAATTGCATTTAGAGCCTCTTTAGAGGGAAACGGTACTATTATATCGGGAAGTCCGGTTGAGATTATTTCGGGTAGTAGTCCCGTAGTTTTTTCATATTCCGATCCTAATACGTTATAGAGTTCTCTCAACGAGTCTTCGTCTGATATGGTCGAAATCTCTTTAGGTGTGGCCATATCCATCATTACATATTCGTCGCCTACTTCTATCTCCAAATCACCTGCCATAGTATGATTGATACATGTATCTTCTTTCTTTATGATTCCAAGATGAGCCAAAGCACAGAAAGCCCCCACCGTTGCATGACCGCAAAGGGCAACCTCTGCCGCAGGTGTGAAGTACCTTGTTCGAAACTCATTATTACCCATTATGGAAACAAAGGCAGTCTCGGAATATCTGAGCTCTGCAGCGGTTTTAACCATAGTTTCGTCCGAGGGGAAATCAAGTCCTTTCGGAAGGATTACAATCCCTGCCGGATTGCCGCCGAATAATCTTTTGGAAAAAGCATCTACTATTAAAAATCTCATCCTTATACCTCCGTGTTCGTTTGTTGTCTGTAATTTTTGATTTGCTGCAAAATATATTACAAATGATAGTGCCGTGAACAAATAGCCACCATTATAAGCTAAAATGCTACATCTATGGCAGTCTCCAATGTATTGTAATATTTGCGTATGTCTACTATCGGGTCGGTGTCGTATATGAATCGGTATGCTATGCGTATGCCTGTGGTCGGTGTAATTCGGTATTTGAGGTCGATGGCTCCTCCGAAGCGTGCCTTAGTGAGATAGCTGTCGGGGTTTGCCTGATGGATGGCAGTGGCGATGAACTCCCAATGGTCGTTCGGACGGTGGCGGAAGGTCAGCGAAAGATGGCTCTTGATGTTGCGGCTTATGGCGTACTTGCCCGTAATGGAGTCGGGTACGGGGTGTTGCCACTTCTCGTATTCGAAAAATAGAGCTCCGTTGGCAAACATAAGGCAGCTTTTGCTATTGACCAGACGATAGCGTGCTTGCAGACCGGAGGATACCTTATATAGCATCCCTCGACTCTCTGCCCACTGCGACTCTATATAAGGATACACTTCGAAAGAGTGGAGGAGCAAGTAACGGTATTCGCCGTGTACATAACCGCCGCTGAATGTTATTTTATCGCCATAGGTAGATATCTCAAGCTTGTTTATGACGTTAATTACTCTCTTGCGACCGATGAGCAGGTTGAAGTTGGCATTGTTTTTTAACGTGAAAACGTTTTCTTTCTCGGTCTTGAACTCCATCATAGGCGATATCATTCCCTGTATGGTTTTGGTGCTGTCGATATTCATCATCATATTTTCCGAAAATAACATCTGCGAATATATCGATGCAGACGGAAGAATTACGGAAATTAATAAATAAAGCAGTTTCTTCATTGTCTTGTATAGGTGGTTGTTAGAGAATATTATACTGTGTTATTGGTTTCTGTAAGCGGATAGCTCTTGACGGACTTTTTTGGGCAAGCCCATTACCACGAGGTTATATGAGTCTGTAATCCATTCTTCGATAAGGCTGTCGGGTAGCGAGCCGTCTATTCGTACCGTATTCCAATGTTTTTTGTTCATATGATAGCCGGGAGTAACCTCCTTATAGCGTTCTCGCAACTCTATGGCACGCTCGGGGTCACATTTGAGGTTGATGTCGTGCGGGTCGGTGATGTCTATCAAACAAAACATTTTATCGTATACAAAGAAAACGAGATAGTCGGGGTTGAACGGCAGCCGCTCCGCTGTGGCAGGAAACGACAGACAAAAAGCGCGTAAATCTTCGATATTCATAACGATGCAAAGGTAATATTTAATTACGAATCGAACGAAAACATAAGGACAATATTCCCCCGTTTTACATAAGAAGAGTATCGTTACTTCAGTACGACCAACGTCCGACTTACAGTACGACTAACATCGTTACGTCAGTACGATGAATATGGTGAGAATGAACCGCCAATTGAGCCGTAACCGAATATTTTTTACTATTTTTGCAGCACAATTGCGTATCGCTCGTAGCCGACACATCGGCGGGAGCGGTAGCAGAAGAGTAATAAATAAGTTATCGAACAAAAATAGTATCACTATGTCGGGTATCATCTCTCTTACGGGCGACTTGGGAAGCGGCAAAAGCACCGTCTCTACCATACTGTGCAAGCAACTGCACTACGAATACATCTACACCGGACAGATACAACGCCGCATAGCCGAACGCTACGCTATGACAACCAACGAACTGAACGTATATGCCGAGACACACCCCGAGATAGACCGCGAGATAGACGATACGTTCAAGTCGCTTGTCGATGCCGATAGCCTGATAGTCGACTCGCGTCTGGCGTGGTTTTTCGTACCCACATCGTTCAAGGTGTTTCTCAAAACCAATATAGTAGTATCGGCTAAGCGTATATCGGGCGACCAACGTCGTATCAACGAAAACTACGCATCAATACAAGAAGCGGCTCTGAAGATAGTCGAACGCAAGAAAAGCGAGGTGAAGAGATACAAACAGTATTACGGTGTCGACTGCCTCGACCTCACCAACTACGACCTCATCATAGACACTACCGAAATATCGCCCGACGAAGTTTGCGATATAATACTGAAAGAGTTTGCCAAGTTTACCCACGACAGCCGACACTACAAGAAGAGAGCCTTCGTTTCGCCCAAGAACCTATACCCTACGCTACCGACCGACGATTCGGAGAGCGTAATGGTAACGTATTACGACTCGTTCGACTACATAGTGAGCGGACACCGAGTGGTAGCCGATAGCCTCAGAGCAAGCAGCAAACTGATAGAGGTAGACTACATTCCTTCCGACAACAAGGCGATAGCCCCCGACAAGACACTGCTACGGCAGTGGCAGCAAGCGTACGGCTTCGAGTATCTCATCGAACCATAAAGCAAGCGATAGACATTGCAGCAAGGTCATTCGTCGTCCGATTGCAGCAGAGCAACGGCATAGGCAGCGATACCCTCGCTACGCCCCACGAATCCCATCGTCTCGTTGGTAGTAGCTTTGATACCTATGCGTCGAGGCGACACCCGTAATATAGCCGAGAGTACCTCTTTCATAGAGTCGATATATGGATTGAGTTTAGGGTGTTCGGCACAGACTGTAGCGTCGATATTACCCAAGCGGTATCCCTCTTCTTCGACCAGAGCGAGCGTCTGTGCGAGAAGCACCTTGCTATCGGCATCGAGGAAGCGGTCGTCGGTATCGGGGAAGTGGTATCCTATATCGCGAAGTCCCGCCGCTCCGAGTATGGCATCGCAAATGGCGTGTATGAGTACGTCGGCATCGGAGTGCCCCATAAGTCCGTGCGAATGAGGTATCTCGACTCCTCCCACAATAAGCCTCCGCCCGAGAGCAAAGCGGTGTACATCGTATCCGAATCCTATTCTAATCATATCGTTGGTCGTTTTAATATTATGCGTATTATTTCGTATAAAAGGTACGGAAGTTCATTTCCTACCGAAGTCGGCAGGAATCTCACCCCAGCGTGAGGTCTCCCATTTTATCACTTTATTGCTAAAACTATTTTTAGCAAGCCACGTCTCTGCCCTGCGTATAAGGTCGAAAACCTCGGCATTGGCAGCCTTCTCCACGAGGCGAGTCTTGCATTTGCCGCCCCGAAGCCATAAGATGGCATTGTAGCTATCGGAAAATATATCGTAGGTCCAGCCCAGACGTTTCGATAGAGCCAAGACGTGCACCAGAGCGAGAAACTCTCCGATGTTGTTCGTAGCCTCGCGGTATACTTTGCTGCGAAAAATCTCTTGTCCGCTATCGACCCACACCCCGCGATATTCCATATTGCCGGGGTTGCCACTGCAAGCTGCATCGACGGCTATGGCTCGGTACGAAGGTCGGTTTGCCGACGTACCGACGAGGGGGCTTGTCGCGGGTTTCGCCTGACGATGTTTAGCAAACGTGGGCATCCCAGCCTCGAAGGCTTCTACAGCCTCAGCCCGAGTGGCGTATCCTTTGTAGACTGCACCTTCGAACTTGTCTATCTGCTCCTTGCAGCTCTGCCAAGAGTCGAAGATACCGTTGTTGCGCCCTCGCCACACTACATAATGCTTGCACTTGATCATAATCCGATTTTTGAGTACAAAGATAAGTCTTTTAGCTTATACGGGCTACGATTCGGCTTAGTTTCTCCTCGTCGTCGATATCGTAGGGCAGCCAACAGATATCGAAGCCGCGTCGCTCCATTCCCCGAAACCACGTCATCTGCCGTTTGGCAAAGCGGTGTATCGCCGTCTCGAGAGAACGATACATCTCATCGAACGAGATGTCGCCCACGACGTATTGGGTTATATATTTGTATTCCAGACCATAGTACGTAAGGTCGTCGGGGTGTAAGCCGTCGGCAAGCAATCGGCCTACTTCGTCGATCATTCCTTCGTCGATACGTGCCTGCAGCCGCTCCGATATACGGCGTCGGCGCGTGTCTCTATCTATATCTATGCCGAAAATGGTGTATTCTCGGGCAGGTCTCTCGTTGCAACGCCTGCCGATGCCTTTTCGTTCGTAGTAGTCGGCTATCTCTATAGCTCTAACGGCTCTGGCAACGGTCGACGTATCGGTGGTATTGTGTAGCGTCTTGTAGCGGGCAAGTATCTGCCTAAGCTCTTCGAGGCTCTTCCCATCGAGGCTCCGACGTAGCGAGGCATCTCGAGGCACCTCTACCATCTTGTATCCGTCGAGCACAGCCTCTATATATAGCCCCGTACCTCCACAGAGTATGGGAGTATCGCCCGCTTTGGCTATCTTGCTCATAGCTATGTCGAAGTCGCGGCAATATTCGTAGAGGTTGTAGCGATAGCCTGCCTCTGCAATATCTATCAGATGATACGGTATCGCCTTGCCTCCAACGTTGTATTCTGTAAGGTCTTTGCCCGTACCTATATCCATTCGTCGATATATCTGTCGGGAGTCGGCGCTGATAATCTGCCCGTTTATCCGCGAAGCCAGAAGCGTCGCCAGATGTGTCTTGCCGCAAGCGGTCGGTCCTAAGACGACTATAAGTCTATTGGAATCGGTAATCATCTCTCTTCGTAAGTGGGCAGTCGATAGGGTTTTTACGTTTGTGAGTGTACCGAGGCGGTATCGGCGATAGTCTCGTTGCCTATCACAAAACGTTTGTAATACGATATGGCTATTGTAGTTACGGGCAGAGCGATGATCAACCCCAAGAAGCCAAACAGCACTCCGAATACCGAGAGCGAGAGCAGTATTATAGCAGGACTAAGCCCCATCTTACTTCCCATTATCTTAGGCACTATCAGTGCTTCGGTAGCTATTTGGATAATGGCAAATACGATGAGTACTCCTAAGAGCATCAGCCATAGATTGCCACCCGTCTCGATACTGTCGACAACAGCAAAAAATATCACCGGCACGAATCCCAACGTATGCAGATACGGCACTATACTGAGTACTCCTATGAGCAATCCCATAGCTATCGCCATCGGCAATCCTATGATAGAGAAGCCTATGCAATACAACGCCCCCTCGATAAGGCAGATAATAAGCTGCCCCCTAAAATATTGATTCATCGCATTCGAGAGCTCGCCTTGCAGCTCGGAGGCAAAGCGACGATATTTGACGGGGAAAATCTTTATCAGGTTGGCATTGAGCTTTTCGTATTCGCTAAGGATAAATATCATATACAGGAATACTATAAATACCGAAAACACTGCAAGTAGCAGTTTCCACACGTTCGAGAGCAGTCCCCAGAACGGCGGCAAGAGTTTACCCATAACGACGTTGAGCGTATCGAGCGAGATGAGGCGGTCGAAGTCGAAGTTATCGAAATAGGTCGTTATGTTACTTATTATGACATTGCTGATAAATGGGTTATCGCCTAAACTCGAAAAGTAGTTGGTAAGTATGGGTACTATCTTGATAAACTCGTAATAGACCACAGGAAGTATAAGAAAAAACGCTCCTACCAAGACCGCCAATATAAACAGAAGCGACAAAACGATAGACACGATACGGCTTTTTACCCTCATCTTGTACTGTACGAAACAGACTAAAGGATAGACAAGATAGGCCAGAAACCAACCTATGACGAAAGGTAGCAATACGCCTGCCAGATTGCGGACGATAAGGAATAGCCCTACTGCAATCGCTATCCTTATAACGAGTTTTACTGTGCTGTCGAGTGAGTAGTTACGAGCGTTCATAGTGTTTTATCGTTTTTTTTGGTTGTTTACGTTTTTATTGTTACAAAGGTATCTGCCGTGCACTCCTGAAGTGTACGATAGTGATGATACTCTCAAACTCATCGATGCTGTAGTATAGATAGTATCTGCCTCTCATAAAGCTACGACGATATAGGTTCAATTTATGGTTGTACTTAGCCAAGAAGTACGGGTTCGCAGCTATCTCTTTCTCCAATTTCAGTACTGCAGTATCTATCTTTTGTGAATAAAGCGTGGATACATTTCTATCTTTCCAATAACTTAGCGTATCGACATAATCGATTTTTGCTTTATGAGCCCACTTTACTTTCATTCCTCGTGATATTTAATATTTCGGCTACCTCTCTATGCACATATTCACTATCAACGACCATCCCCTGCCTTATCTGTTCTTTTGAGATAGCGATAGCCGCGAGGTCTTCTTCGGTAAGTTCGGGGAAGACGTCGTCTACCACTTTGGTGATGGTTGCTCTCGGGCGGAGTCGTTCGAAGATGGGTTCGAAGACAGGTATGTCTTTCCTGTCGATTGTGATTGTGTACGTTGCTGTTTTCATTGCTATGTCATTTTTTATTATCTGCAAAGGTACGTTTTTTATCCGATACGTAGGCAACAATAAAATAGTTTCGTCCCTGCACGATAGGGTGCATCCCGACGATTACCATATACATTTTGGAGGAATACGATATACCTTTCGGGAGGTTGCTCGATACCTTTCGAAAAATTGCTCCTTAG
>CAJPNS010000039.1 GCA_905372135.1 Porphyromonadaceae bacterium
AATTTAGTCCTATGAAAAAGTATTTATTAAACTGGATGCTAATAGTATTATTAGCCGGATGTAATTTTTACTCGAAAGAGGAAGCTATTATGCACAATGCACCTGCAAAGGCAAATGAGCATAATAATGTAGAGGGAAATGTTAATAGCAATTTGGCGGCTATTGTCGCAGAAAACTTTTTGGAAAGTCAGACCGAAGGTACCGACTTTAAGGTATCGGGTATAGACTCTATTGTGGATTATAAGGGGAGAACGGCATTGTATGTATTTAACTTCTCTCCTAAAGGTTTTGTAATTACGTCGAACAACGTATGCAACGAACCTATAGTGGCGTACTCCGACGAGGGTGGATTTGAAAAGATAAACAACGAGACACCTGTGGCTCTATTGCATTGGCTATCGAATACCATCCTTTTCAACGAGTATATACGAGAGAATGAGAAAATTCCTGCCAAAGTAATACAGACTAATTTCTCGGATTGGGATTCGTTCTGTAAAATAGACCCTAATATTCTTAAAGACTTAAGATTCAACGATCCAATAGATCCTTGTGCAGATGTTCCTTTAGAATTTCGTGATTCTACTTGTTTAAAGATAGGGCACTTTATGACTACAGAATGGGGACAATGGTATCCGTATAATTATTATGCTCCTAAGGATTGTCCCGCGGGATGCGTAGCAGTAGCTGTAGGACAAATAATGAAGTTTCATAACCGTCCTGTGAATAGCTTTAATTGGATTATAATGCCTGATGTAGCTGTTGATATAAATAATCCTGGTGATAATGAAGTCGCCCTATTATTAATAGACATTGGGCGAAAGGTAAACATGAATTATGCTACTAATGGCTCAGGTGCTTATAGTATAGATGCTCGTAATGCTCTTGTAAACCATTATAGATATTCTAACTCAGCCAATCTTGCCAGATATGACTATAATAGAGTCATTAATGATATTGCCAATAAAAGATTACCTATTTATATGGATGGTTTCGCAGATAAAAAAATATACTATTGGAGATGGTGGCTCTTATGGTGGCACTATGAACCGTACGAAGTATATTTCAATGGGCATGCGTGGGTATGTGATGGGTACATAGAGACAAATAAACACTTCGTCAATCCATGCAATGGCTCTCATATAAGGAAACGTACGAGGCTATTACATATGAATTGGGGATGGGGAAAAGGCAAGCGCAATTATAACGGTTGGTACTCCGAAAATATAGTAGACTATCCTCCTAAAAATGATACTCCCGAATATTTTATTGATTGGGACAAAATACGAAATACAGAATGTCCTAATTTTCCCTATGACAGACAGTGTATTTATGATATTCATCCTTAACAAACGATTTAATTTTTATGAAAAACAAAGCATTATTTATAGCGATAGGAATGATATCTATCATTTTACTATCTTGCAAACATAAAAAAGAATATCAAGATTGTTTTGGTATATATAAGGATGAAATTTTCGAAATACGTGTAAGGGATAGTAAAGGTAACGATTTGCTCGACCCATCGAATCCTAACGGGTATAATATCGATAGTATCAGGGTATTTTATCGCCTTACAGACGGTACTTTATATAAAGGACAGACTTATTATGATGTCGAAGGTATCGCTCGAGATCCGGGAGATTATGAACTGATGCGTAGTAAGGATGGATATGTACTTAGTTTTATATTGTATACACTACACTCTAAAAAGAGCGATCACGAACGACCTAAAATGTATATCGATTGGAACAATGACGATAGGGATACCATAAAAGCTAAACTTATAGTTCGTGAAGGTAACCCCAACGATCCAACAGATGGCGGCTATTGTAAATTTTTTGTATGGGATACGATATGGTACAATAAGAAAGTGATAGCTGCCGACTGGAAGAATACTATGCGACAAGGATTCGTACCTCCTGTAATAATAAAAGAGGGGAATAAGTGATTTTTATTCACTTACAAATAACATATTAACAATATCAACTAAAAAAAAGTAATAATATGAAAACCAAGAATTTGTTTATTGGATTGGCTATAGCCACAATCGCTTTATCGTCTTGCAAACAACCTAATGAAGTCAAAGAAAAAAGAGCGACATTGTGGGACTGGGCTTTCAGCATATACGTTAGTGATATTAACGGAAACGATTTGCTCGACCCGTCGAATCCTAACGGATATAAAATAGACGATATAAAACTATACTACCGCCTTACAGACGGTACGCTATTGGAAGGAAAGAGAGAATATTGGCACCGAGATATGGGCGATTATGACACAATACACAACTATGATGGATATATGCTTGAATTTTTATTGCGCCCTACTAACTCTGAAAAATACGATTTATTGCGTCCTACTAACTCTGAAAAATACGCCCAGTGTGATTCGGTTCTATATATAGAGTGGAATAAAAACGATAGAGATACCATAAGGTCTATAATTTATAATGGATGGGAAGATCGTGTAAACCACTGTAATATGATAGTATGGGAAAAAGTATGGTACAATGGCGAATTGATTGCCGACGACTGGAGTGCAATTCGTTTAGGAGCCACAAAACCATATCCTACTATAATAAAAGAGGGAAAAAGACGGTAAAATTTTTTGTTACAAAAAAATTAGAAGAAGCAGTTCGCCTCAGTGGCGGGCTGCTTCTCGTTGTATATAGAAAAGACACCGTTTTTTTATTTTTCTTATAAAAAACGTTTGGTTATAATATTTTTTTATACCTTTGCCCGCAGAAGTATTTGTATAGAACGTATATGGTATTATGGTAAGTAGGATAAAAACATATTTTCAAAGATTTAAGTCGGCTGTATTGCCTACTTTCAATCTTCAGGTGCTTGCTCTGATTATAGCGGGAGTCTTCTGCGGTCTGCTGGCATACCTCGTATATATGTCGAAGGCATACAGCTATCTAAGTGACAATCCCGAAGTGTGTATCAACTGCCACGTGATGGGTCCATACTACGCCACTTGGCAACACAGTTCGCACAAAAACGTAGCTACCTGCAACGACTGCCACGTACCACACACAAGTATTTTTGCTAAATATTATTTCAAGGCTACCGACGGACTCAGGCACTCATACGTCTTCACTATGCGTAACGAACCGCAACGGATGCAGGCTATCCCCGAAAGTCAGGTAGTTATATACGAAAATTGCGTAAGGTGTCACTCGCAACTCAATCAGGAATTTGTAAAGACAGGTATGCTGAGTAAAGCAGATATAAGACACGGCACGGATAGAGCCTGCTGGGACTGTCATCGCAATGTACCACACGGCAAAACAAGCCTTTCGGGTACGCCCAATGCCATTGTCCCTTACCCCAAAACTCCCGTACCAACTTGGCTGCGTAAACAATTGAATAAAAATTAAATCTATATATACTATGAGCGAACAACGTAAGAAATTGAAGACCTGGCAAGGTTGGGCTATATTCGGCGGGGCAATGGTATTTGTCTTTTGCCTCGGTCTTTTGGCGGCATCTATAACAAACCGCAGGGCAGAGATAACAACCATTTATGCCAACAAAAAAGATAAGATAGCAAAGGGAGAGGCAAAAAACCCGATGTATCAAGGCAATTACCCTCGTGAGTACGAGACGTGGACACAGACAGCCGACACAAGTTTCCGAAGCGAATTCAACGGTAGCCAAGCCGTCGATGTATTGGAGCAACGTCCCAATATGGTGATTTTCTGGGCAGGATACTCCTTTTCGCGAGACTATGCCTCACCTCGAGGACATATGCACGCCATCGAAGACGTTACCCGCACACTGCGTACAGGTAACCCCGGCATAGACGGCGACGGCGATATACAACCGGCTACCTGCTGGGCGTGTAAAAGCCCCGACGTACCGAGAATGATGCAGGCAATAGGAGTAGATAATTTCTACAAAAGCAAATGGAGCCAGATGGGCAGCGAGATAGTGAACCCTATCGGTTGTGCCGACTGCCACGATGCCGAGACAATGGACTTACACATATCGCGACCTGCTCTTGTAGAGGCTTTTGCACGACGAGGAGTAGATATAACCAAAGCTACTCACCAAGAGATGCGTTCGCTGGTATGTGCACAGTGCCACGTAGAATACTACTTCAAAGGCGACGGCAAATATCTGACATTCCCTTGGGACAAGGGCTTCACTATGGAAGACGCAGAGCGTTATTACGACGAAGCCGATTATTACGACTATATACATACTCTCAGCCGCACTCCTATACTCAAGGCACAACATCCCGACTTCGAGATAGCACAGCAGGGCATACACGCACAGAGAGGCGTATCGTGTGCCGACTGCCACATGCCATACAAGAGCGAGGGCGGAGTGAAATTCAGCGACCACCACATTACCAGCCCATTGGCTAACATAGACCGCACATGCCAAACCTGTCATCGCGAAAGCGAAGAGGTGCTCCGACAAAACGTATACGACCGCCAACGCAAGGCAAACGAGATACGCAACAAGCTCGAAGACGAGTTGGCAAAAGCTCACATCGAAGCTAAGTTTGCTTGGGACAAAGGGGCGACAGAAGCAGAGATGAAGCCCGTACTGAAATATATTCGTCAGTCGCAATGGCGTTGGGACTACGGAGTGGCGTCGCACGGAGCATCGTTCCACGCACCACAGGAGATAACACGTATATTGGGCAATGGTCTGGAACGCGCTATGCAGGCTCGGCTCGGGATAGCACGAGTATTGGCTCGCCACGGCTACACGGCAGCAGTGCCTATGCCCGACATTTCGACCAAAGAGAAAGCACAGCGTTACATCGGACTCGACCCCGAGAAACTCAACAACAGAAAGCAAAAGTTCCTGAAGACTGTCGTACCCAAATGGCTCGAAGAGGCTAAGGCTAAGGGCAAACTTGTTGCTATGAAATAAAATAACATTGTTCGTAGAGGAAGTTATATCACTGATATTTAAGATAATATGTGGAATGATACGTGGGGGTGGCGTCAAGCCTGTGCTATTGTCGCCGCTCTCGGTGTAGTGGGCATAGTACTGCAAATAGCTGTCGGGCATATTCCGCAAGGTGCATTCGTCTTCCCGCAAAATATCATCTGGGGCAGTGCTTTTTTACTCGCCATAGTAGTGAGTTACGTACTACTTGGCAGGTACAATAAACAAGTACAGTTCTTTTTTTCGGGTACGGTAGCGACACTCTCGTCTATCGGCGGACTATTGGCAGTGTTGCTTATAATGGGTTTCACCAAGCAGATACCCGCCGCAATGGGAGCAGGACTTATGCATCCGTTGCACAGAATAGGGTTTAGCCATATACTGTCTACGTGGTACTTCCTTCTGATGTACCTGTATCTGCTCTATGTGCTCGGGTTTGTAACTATTCACAGAATACGACATTCGAGATTGATTTTGCGTGATATTGCTTTCGCAATGAATCACATAGGGTTGTTTCTGGCTATGTTTTTCGGTTTGCTCTCGGCTGCCGATATGCAACGTTATCGTCTACAAGCATACACCGATAGCGAATACCCCGAATGGCAGGGAATAGACGAGACAACGGGCAAACTTACCGAACTGCCTTTGGCAATAGAGTTGTTGCAGTTCGAGATGCAGGAGTATCCGCCCAAACTTATGATAATAAACAATACCTCGGGTAAACCCATTCCCCTCGGCAGAGCCGAGTCGCTATCGCTCGATTCGGCACCGATTGAGGGCGATATAGCCGATTGGCAGGTGAAAGTCACAGAATATATGCCATATTCGGCAGCTATCGTCAGCAAAGATTCTGTCCTTTTCAGAGAGTTTCGCACACGCGGAGCAGTACATTCGGCAAAAGTAAGCGTAACACAAAAAGACAAACCTACGTTATACGGCTGGGTATCGGCAGGCAGTCATATATTCCCATACCGCAGTCTGAAGCTTACAGACAGTCTGTCGCTGGTGATGGCAGACCCCGAACCCAAACAATACAGCAGCCGAGTAGTACTCTTCACCTCCAACAGCGATATAGACACAGCTCTGATAAAGGTAAACAAACCACTGCGTTACAAAAGTTGGTACATATATCAGCTCAACTACAACCGCGACGAAGGGCGTTGGAGTACGATGTCCGAATTCGAACTTGTACACGACAATTGGCTGTGGGGAGTATATTTGGGCTTTTTTATGCTATTCGTCGGAGCGATAATGTTGTTTGTAGGATACCGCGAGAGCTCCCACGAGAATATTAACACGCAAAAAGAAAAAGAAATATTATGATAGATATGCTCCCACTGCTAGACTGGACGTCGTTTGTATATTTTGCACTGCCGACGGTAGTGCTACTCGCCGCCTCCGCCACGCTCGCCATAATGTCGAAGCGATACTGGGCGATAGCTGTGGGAGTAGCCGCTGTATTGGTGCTTGCCCTCTTTATAGGCGGTATGTGGCACTCACTCGAACGCCCGCCGATGCGTACAATGGGAGAGACACGGCTGTGGTACTCACTATTTGTTATAATAGCGGGGCTAATCGTCTTCATTCGTTGGCAGTACGGGTGGATACTCTCGTTTTCGGGCGTACTGTCTACGGTTTTTATGGCGATAAATGTCTTCAAACCCGAGATACACAACAAAACTATGATGCCCGCCTTGGAGAGTCCGTTTTTCGTACCTCACGTCATATCGTACATATTCGCCTATTCGCTCTTGGCGGCAGCAGTATTGGTAGGCATATACATCATATACAAAAAGAGAAAGACACACGACTTCGACCCCTCGGGACTACTATATACGTCGGATAACCTCGTATATACAGGTCTTGCATTTCTTATGACAGGGTTGCTGCTCGGTGCCGTATGGGCAAAACAGGCGTGGGGCACATACTGGGGCTGGGACCCCAAAGAGACGTGGGCAGCGATAACGTTACTCAGCTATCTGCTCTACATACACCACCGTCTGTATGCTCCACGTAGGTTCGAGGTGAGTTTTGCCCTACTGATACTGAGCTTCCTGTTCTTACAAATATGCTGGTACGGAGTCAATTATCTACCGGCTGTACAAGGCTCGAGTATCCATACTTATGGAATGTAAAAAACGACTCTCATTGTACCCATAATGCTATGAGATGGAGACTATTGCCGTTTATATTTGTATATATAACAATAAATTCTAACATAGCTGTTGCTCAAGACAGAGACAGTCTGTATATAAGGAGTTTACCTTATAAAATGTGGGCTAAGACATCGATACTGAGTAAATTCATCGAAATACACGATGGAGAGAATAGTTTTACACCCAACTATCCGTTTATGGCAGGAGCAGGGGTAGGGCTTCACAAGATAAGATATGTCAATCTTTCGTTTGCCATAAGCCTTTTCCCTCTGAAAAACGAATCAGGATTGAGATCATACATCACCGACATTCAGATACATTCGTACGGCAAGAAATCTCTTTTCGACGCTTACTACCAATCGTACAAAGGTTTTTTCGTAGAAAAAGAGCTAAAAAACGGACAAGAAGAGTACTCTCTGTATCCCGACCTCGCTCTGCGACAGGCGGGCATTGAGTATACGCATATCTACAACCATCGTCGGTTTTCGGCTCGTGCAGCATTCGAACAGAGTGAGTTGCAAATACGTTCGGCAGGCAGTTTCTTGTTGGGCGGTGGAATATATTGGCATAGGGTAAAGCCCGATACTAATATGTCGGCAGGGTATCCCAAAAGCGAGTTCGACAATATTCAGGTAGGTATAAACATGGGATACGCCTATTCGTGGGTCATAAACGAACGATTACTATTATCTTCAATAGCCACGATAGGATTAAGTATTGGCAACGAGACACAAGCCCTGCGACAAGGAAAAGTCAGAATATACCCTACGGCTATGGTAAAAGCTTCGTTCGTCTATTCGCCCAAAGAAGATTGGTCGCTGGCAGTAACGGGCGTATTCAACGACAAAACAATATATACCTCTACCAATAGGCGTTTATTCGTATACTCACCTACAATGCAACTCACACTGACAAAACATTTCGACTTCGACCCATTGACGTATATAAAAAAGCCTCGTAACAGATTTTTGAACAACTTCCTAAATACGGAACAAAAGTTACGGTGATATTTTTTGTTTTCTACAATTCGGATTTTTAGTGTACATTTGTAGATTAAATTTCAACAAACGGATAATAAAATAGATTATGCAAAACAACGAGTTTAGAAAATTTGCTACCAAGCACTTACGTATGAATAGCTTAGCCTTAGACAATTTTATGGCTGCCCAAGATAATTATTATGTATCTCCCACCATCTTAGAAGAGCGTCAACTCAATGTAACACAGATGGATGTTTTCTCTCGCCTTATGATGGACAGAATCATTTTTCTCGGCACTCCAATCGACGATTACGTCGCTAATGTCATTCAGGCTCAGCTACTTTTCCTCGATACAGCCGACCCCGGTAAAGATATTTCGATATACATCAATTCGCCTGGCGGCGTAGTACAAGCGGGGCTCGGTATATACGATACAATGCAATATATTTTGTCGAAAGTAGGCACTATTTGTACAGGTATGGCGGCATCGATGGCAGCAGTATTACTTGTTGCCGGCGAAAAAGGCCGACGCTCGGCTCTACCCCACTCGCGAGTAATGATACACCAGCCAAGCGGAGGTATGCAAGGACAGTCTTCTGATATGGAAATCGCTGTACGTGAAGTACAAAAGCTACGTCAAGAATTGTATCACATCATATCCGAACATTCGGGACAGCCATTCAAAAAAGTCGAAAAAGACTCAGACCGCGACTATTGGATGACAGCACAAGAAGCTCTCGCTTACGGTATGGTCGACAGTGTTTTGACCAAGAATAAGAAATAATCGTTAGAGTTGTAGGGTTTTAACCACTATTTAACCCACTACTCATTTATAACAAACACATTATTAATGGCAAAAAAAGGTAATATATGTAGTTTCTGTGGTAGAAACGAACAAGATGTTGATTTATTGATTGCCGGTATCGGTGCGTATATATGCAACAACTGTATAGAGTCGGCTCATAGTATTATTTCAGAGGAATTTGAGCGACGAAGCAAAGAGTTTAATATCGACAGTACAGACCTGCCTAAACCTCGACAGATAAAAGAATTTCTCGATCAATATGTTATCGGACAAGACGAAGCGAAGAAATTCCTTTCGGTAGCAGTATACAATCATTACAAACGCATATCGCAACACATTGATAACGACGATGTAGAAATAGAAAAATCGAATATTATAATGGTAGGTGCCACCGGTACGGGCAAAACGTTGCTGGCTCGCACTATAGCCAAGAAACTGCACGTCCCCTTTACGATAGTAGATGCCACCGTGCTTACCGAAGCCGGATATGTCGGAGAAGATATCGAGAGTATTCTCACACGTCTTTTGCAGGCAGCCGATTACAACGTAGCAGCAGCCGAGAAAGGTATTGTTTTCATCGATGAGGTCGATAAAATAGCTCGTAAAGGCGACAATCCGAGTATCACTCGCGACGTTAGCGGAGAAGGTGTGCAGCAGGGACTCCTTAAGCTACTCGAAGGCTCTGTAGTACTTGTCCCCCCACAAGGTGGACGTAAACATCCCGAACAGAAAATGGTAGAGGTAAATACCAAAAACATACTTTTTATCTGCGGAGGAGCATTCGACGGTATCGAAAAACGGATCGCCAACAGACTAAATACCAACGTTGTAGGGTTTAGAGATAAAGTTACGGTATCGATAGACCGCAACAATCTGTTGCAATACATATCTCCGCAAGACCTTAAATCTTTCGGACTTATCCCCGAAATTATAGGACGACTGCCAATTCTCACTTATCTCGAACCACTTGATAGAGACGCTCTTAAGCGTATTCTGGTAGAACCGAAAAATTCTATTATAGGGCAGTACAAAAAACTATTCAAAATGGACAACGTAGATCTTACTTTCGACGACGAAGTAATTGATTTCGTGGTCGATAAAGCAATAGAATATAAACTTGGAGCAAGGGGGCTGCGTTCGATTGTGGAGATGATAATGATAGATGTTATGTTCGATATTCCGTCCGAACACCGCGACTCTCTGAACATAACGCTCGATTATGCAAGAGAAAAAGTAGAAAAAGCATCGACGAAAATGCTTGCTTAAAACACTGATATAAAGAGAAATGGCAGACAATATTAATACAGTCTTTAAAAGTATTTGGTACGCTTTTGAGAGAGTATCGTCTTCAAAAAACGTATTGTTATTTGCTTTGTCGTTCAGTATTTTACTGTCTGCCTGTAATGTAGAATCTCGCTTAGCCAAAGCAGATCAGCTATATAGCGAAGGAGTCTATCACAAGGTCGAAAGGCAATATATCAGCCTTGCGGGCTATATACCGAAGAAAAAAAAACATCTCAAATCGAGAATATACTTTAAGATTGCCGAATGTAATCGCATATTGTTCAATATGAAAAAGGCGGAAAACTACTATATTCGTGCTCTGAAAGGTGGTTTCCGCGACTCTGTGATATACCTCCATCTCGCTAAAACACAGATGGCAAACGGTAGTTATGCATCTGCATCTCGCAATTTTGAGCGGTTTCTGCAGAAAAATCCTACCCATCGCGAAGCGTTAGACGGCTTAGTATCGGCAGAGAAAGCAAAGGAGTTGCTTCGGCAGCCGTCGCGTTACAAAATCGGTATAGCTTCGGAATTCAACACAAACCGAAGTTCCGATTTTTCACCGGCTTTCGTCGGCAATGGCGATGATTTACTTATGTTTACGACCAATCGAGATGTCTCTAAAAAACAGAAAAAAAGTGAGGTTACAGGTCGTTTGAACTTTGATATTTACAGCGTCAGAAAAAACAATTCTAATCGCTGGGAGAAGCCTGTTTATCTACGTGAATTCAACCTCTCAGACGACGACGGAGTCTGCTCATTCACTTCCGACGGGCGAACCGTATTCTTTACTCGTGTCTCGGCCGACGACAACCTGCCACGGTCGGTATCTATTATGACATCGACTCGTAGTGGAGGCGAGTGGTCTGAACCTCAACCCGTTATAATCTTCAAAGATAGTTCGATAAATATAGCCCACCCCGCAATATCGCCCGACGGACAAGACTTGTATTTTGTATCCGATTTTGCGACACAGAGCCTCGGAGGCAAAGACATATTTATCTCCCACAAAGACAATGGAGTATGGTCTGTGCCTGAGAATTTGGGTCAAAATATCAATACTACCGGCAACGAGATGTTTCCGTCTGTTGCACCCGACGGTTCGCTATATTTTGCTTCCGACGGACACGCCGGATTCGGCGGACTCGATATCTACCGCGCGAAACGCGATAGCAACGGTATATGGCAGGTAACCAATATGATGGCTCCCATCAATTCGCCTAACGACGACTTCGGTATAACATTCCGAAGCAACGCGGCAAGCGGTTATTTTTCGTCGAACCGCGGAAACACCAAAAACCTCGACAATATATACTGGTTCGAACTGCCCGAACTCACCTATGCCGTAGAAGGCACAGTATCTGACGAAAATGGTCTGCCTCTGGATGCTATCGTGAAACTCATTGGAAATGACGGCTCTATAGTAAAACAGAGAGTAAAACGTAATGGGACATATCGTATAAAATTAAAACCTAACGTGAATTACGTGATGATGGCATCGAATAGAGGTCATTTAAATTCATCTAAAAGCTTATCTACTGTAAAAGAGAAAGATAGCAAAGTATTCAAAAACGATTTTAAACTACCTTCCATATCGAAACCTGTAAAAATGGAAAATATCTTTTATGAGTTCGGTCAATGGAATCTCACACCCGAATCGCAAAAAGAGCTCGATAATCTTGTGGAATTACTCAATGATAATCCGAATATTACTATCGAACTTTCGGCTCATACCGATAGCGTAGGTACGGCAGAAAGCAATATGGAGTTGTCGCAAAAACGTGCAAATACGGCAGTCGAATATCTTATCGGTAAAGGTATTGCAAAAGACAGACTTGTGCCGAAAGGCTACGGAGAGAGTCAGCCTGTGGCAGTAGACGCTTTTTTAGCGAAACGATATGGATTTCTTAAAGAAGGCGACGTTCTTACTCCCGACTTTATAGCCTCATTACCTGCCGATTATCAGGCAATATGCAATCAGATAAATAGGCGAACGGAGTTCAGAGTACTACGCACCACATACAACCTCTTCTAACACACTGTAAATCGACTCAGACAAATGAAACAATACCACGACCTACTAAATAAAATTCTCAGTGAAGGAGTATGCAAGCACAATCGCACGGGGACAGACACGATAGGGATTTTCGGACACCAGATGAGGTTCGATCTCAAAGACGGATTCCCGTTGATAACCACTAAGAAACTGCATTTGAAATCCATAATTCACGAGCTACTTTGGTTTCTAAAAGGCGATACAAACGTGAAGTACCTGCAAGACAATGGAGTACGTATTTGGAACGAATGGGCAGATGCCAACGGTGATTTGGGTCATATATATGGTTATCAGTGGCGTAAGTGGCCGGGATACGATGGAGAAGCTATAGACCAAATCGCCGAAGCCGAACGCACCATAAAAGAGGATCCCGACAATCGGCGTATCATCGTAAATGCTTGGAATGTAGGCGATTTGAAAAATATGAATCTACCGCCCTGCCATGCTTTCTTTCAGTTTTACGTAGCAAACGGACGCTTGAGCTTACAGATGTATCAACGCAGTGCGGACGTGTTTTTGGGAGTACCCTTCAACATAGCGAGTTATGCCCTTTTACTGCAAATGATGGCGCAGGTTACAAACCTCGAAGCAGGCGAACTCATTCATACATTGGGAGATACACACATATACGTAAATCATCTCGAACAAGTAAAAGAACAACTCAAACGTGAAATTCGCCCATTGCCACAAATGAAAATAAATCCCGATGTGAAGTCTATTTTCGACTTTAAATACGACGACTTCGAGCTGATAAATTACAATCCACATCCTCATATAGCAGGAGATGTGGCTGTATGACAGACTATTATAGCAAAAAGATGAAAATAGGTGTTTTCGACTCCGGATATGGAGGGCTTACCATACTCAAAGAGATAAGAAAAGTATTGCCTCAGTATAATTACATATACTTGGGAGACAACGCCCGAACACCCTATGGTACACGAAGTTACGAAGTAGTGTACGACTATACTCTGCAATGCGTCAAGCGTCTTTTCGATATGGATTGTTGTCTGATAATAATAGCCTGCAATACGGCGTCGGCAAAAGCTCTACGTACCATACAGCAGAACGATTTGCCGTACATTGCTCCCGACAGACGTGTATTGGGCGTCATTCGTCCTACCGCCGAGAGTGTCGGCAGCCTCACACAAACCGGCACTGTCGGTATTTTGGGAACTGTAGGTACAATACAATCACACTCTTACGATATCGAGATAAAAAAACTTTTCCCCAGCGTGGAAGTTGTATCGCAGGCGTGCCCCATGTGGGTGCCACTGATAGAGAACAACGAACATCTTACGTCGGGAGCCGACTATTTTATTAAAAAAGATATAGACAGTATTTTAGCTAAAAACAAAAACATTGATACACTGATACTTGGCTGCACTCATTATCCGTTAGTTGCAAAGAGTATCGAAAGATTTGTACCTCAGCATATAAAAGTAGTTACACAAGGTAAAATAGTGGCTTACAGCTTAGAAGACTATCTTACTCGCCATCGTGAACTTTCGGAGCATTGTTCGCAAGGCGGTAATGTAGAATTTTTTACTACCGAGTCGGAGCAAAAATTCTCGGAATATGCTTCTATTTTTTGGCAAGAACCTATCGAAGCTAAAACTATATCACTCAACTGATAATGTGATGATTACAAAAGATAAAGACAAAATAATCACTCTTGGAATCGAGTCGTCGTGCGACGATACGTCGGCAGCCGTACTCATAAATAACACACTGCTTTCCAACATCATAGCCTCTCAAGCCATTCACCAAGACTACGGCGGCGTAGTGCCTGAGCTCGCTTCTCGAGCACACCAACAAAACATTATACCCGTGGTAGACACCGCAATACGTAGAGCCGGCATAGAAAAGACAGATATAGATGCCGTTGCCTTTACTCGTGGTCCCGGATTGCTCGGCTCGCTTCTGGTAGGTACTTCATTTGCAAAGAGTTTCGCTACCGCACTCAACATTCCATGTATCGATGTCAACCATTTACAAGCGCACGTACTCTCTCATTTCATTGCAGAACAGGGAGTTGTACAAACATTCCCCACTTTCCCATTCTTATGCCTTTTGGTTTCGGGCGGTAATTCGCAAATAGTGCTCGTACGCGATTACTTCGATATGCAGATTATAGGGCAGACGATAGACGATGCTGCCGGTGAGGCTTTCGATAAGTGTGCCAAGATTATGGGATTACCGTATCCGGGGGGACCTCATATAGATAAGCTAGCCAAAACGGGCAATCCCGCAGCATTTCACTTCGCTATGCCCAATATAGCCGAGTTCGATTACTCGTTTAGCGGACTGAAAACATCGTTTTTATACACTGTAAGAGACCAAGTTAAAGCTAATCCCGATTTTATTGAGCAAAATAAAGCCGATTTGTGTGCTTCGCTGCAAAAAACTATCATAGATATCTTGCTAAAAAAGCTAATATTAGCCTCTAAAAAACTGAATATAACCAATATAGCCATTGCGGGCGGTGTCTCTGCCAATTCGGGACTCCGCGACGAACTCATATCTCGAGGCGAAAAGCTTGGATGGCAGGTATTTATACCTAAACCTGCATTCACTACCGACAACGCTGCAATGGTCGCTATAGTGGGGTATTTCAAATACTTACGCCACGATTTTTGTGCTATCGACGAACCTCCTTTTGCCAGAGTAGAAATATAAAACGCTATGAAACAACCGATAATCGATTTCTTTCGAACATATAAAGGGGTGCTGCTATTTTTCATATCTATGTTTGCAGCCGATATCGTGTGGAAACTCTGTATCTCAGGCGACGAGCAGAGTGCTACCATATTTTTTCTCAAACGATACGATTGGTCTGAGGCTTTCGCATTCATTTCTACGATAATAGCCAAGACGACATACTTTTTCACCTCTATTTTCGACAGTTCGGCAATACTTAGAGATAATATCATAAGTTTCCCCGATAGAAAAGGAATAATGATAGTATGGAGTTGCAGCGGAATAAAGCAGATGTTTATCTTCCTGATAATAATGATATTTGCCGACGGAAGATGGAAAAACAAATTGTGGTTTATCCCGATAGGATTACTTATGTGCTTTTTAATCAACATATTACGCACCACCACACTGGCACTAATCATAAAAGACCATCGCGATATATTCCCTTTTATGCACCATCATGTACTTAAATACCTCTATTACAGCCTTATATTCATCATCTGGCTACTCTGGGAAGAACGTCTCAAGAATATCACCATACGCCATAAGAGTCGCCAACAAACCTCAACACACTAAATTAAAGCACATTAACACACCTACAATCTGGGTTGTAACTGATTTTTTTATTCATCATAGACCAAAACAATGATTCGATAGCAAAAATCAAATGAAGAAAAACGCTTGAGTCATTGTTTTTTTTATACTTTTGCACAACGAATAGTAATATTCGAAGTGATTATCAACAACAAACTTGATTGATTTACAGCAATATATTTAATCGAGTTTTATTT
>CAJPNS010000040.1 GCA_905372135.1 Porphyromonadaceae bacterium
AACTTTTAGGAGTGCAAAGGTATATCTTTTTTTTTAATCTGCAAAAAAAATATTTTTTTTACGACGTGAAATTCAATTTCCAATCCGAATTACACTTCAGTACACGCAGTATGGCTGCGCTACAAAATACAACTTTACACACACTATATCAGAATACAAAGATACAACTTTTATCTTATATCGGTATGCTTTTTTTATTTATATCAGCATTTTATCCACTCATCATTTTGCCTTAAACACACAAACAACTTATATTCAACCACATAACACATAAAAATAATAATCCACACTAAATCGTACTACATAAAACTATAAGAAACTATTGCAAACGACTGCATTTTGTATTATCTTTGCAAGTTCGAAAGAATTAGTTTTCGTATCAATATCGAATTAATAATCGCCATATGAAACTTTCTCAATTCAAATTTGACCTACCCGAAAAACTTATCGCTCAACATCCTTCGAAAGACAGAGATGACTGTAAATTGATGGTTTTACACACCAAAACAAACAAAATAGAGCACAAAAAACTAATCGATATACTTAAGTATTTCGACGACAAAGATTTATTCGTATTCAATAATACTCAGGTATTTCCTGCTCTTCTGACCGGTATCAAGGAGAAAACGGAGGCGCTGATAGATGTCTTTTTGCTTCGCGAGTTGAACCCCGCCACCAATCTATGGGACGTCTTAGTAGAGCCGGCACGAAAAATCAGAGTAGGCAACAAACTGTATTTCGGTGACAATCAAAGCCTTGTCGCCGAAGTGATAGACAATACCACATCGCGTGGGCGTACGCTGCGATTCTTATACGACGGCACTCACGACGAGTTCAAAGCGGCTCTATTCGCTATGGGACGTACATCGTTGCCACCATACATTAAGCGCAAGGTAGACCCGAACGATACAGAAATGTATCAGACTATTTTCGCCTCAGAAGAGGGTGCGGTCGTTGCTCCGTTTGCGGGACTGAGATTCAGCCAAGAACTGATGAAGCGTCTGAAAATAAAAGGCATAGACACAGGATATATAACGCTGCATTGCTCGCTTAGCATGTTTCGTTCGATAGACGTAGAAGACTTGCAAAAACACAAACTCGAATCGGAACAGATGTCTGTCACTGAGGAATTTGCAAACACATTCAATCAAAAAATCGTCGATAAACACAGAGTATGTGCCGTCGGCACGTCTGTGCTACGCGCCTTGGAGACGGCATCTACGATAAAAGGCAAAATCAAAGAGTACGACGGATGGACAAATAGATTCATATTCCCTCCGTACGAGTTTCAGACTGTCGATTCGTTGTTGTCGACATTCCAACTGCCCTACTCTACTATGTTGATGAACAAAGCGGCATTTGCCGGCTACGACTTCGTCATGAAAGCATATTCGACCGCAATAAGCAAAAATTACAAATTCGGCTGCTTCGGCGATATGATGCTGATATTAAGGTAAAAAGATTGTAACAAAGATATTGTACAACAAGCAATTGCGCTCGAACAGATAAATTTCCAAATCTAAAAAAACAGACCTCCAATAGATGCAAAAACCTGCAATACCCAAAGGTACACGCGACTTCATGCCGATAGAAATGGAGAGACGTAACTACATTTTCGATACCATCAAGAAAGTGTTTCGCAAATACGGATTCGTACAGATAGAGACCCCGGCAATGGAGAACATATCGACTCTGCTTGGCAAATATGGCGACGAAGGCGACAAACTGCTATTCCGCATACTGAATTCGGGTAATTTTTTCGACGGAGTCTTCTCCGAAGAACAGGATATGGTCGACATGAAGGAGTTGACGCTTAAGATTGCAGAGAAGGGACTAAGGTACGACCTTACAGTGCCTTTTGCCCGCTTCGTAGTACAACACAAAGAGCAGATAACGTTCCCTTTCAGACGTTTCCAGATACAGCCGGTATGGCGAGCCGACCGACCGCAAAGAGGCAGATACAGAGAGTTTTATCAGTGCGATGCCGATATCGTCGGAGCCGACTCGCTGATAAACGAAATGGAACTTATAGAGGTGCTCGACGAAGTTTTCGACAAACTCAATATAAAAGTAGCTATAAAGCTCAACAATCGAAAGATACTCACAGGTATAGCCCAACTTATAGGGCAAGCCGACAAAATAACGGATATTACTGTCGCTATCGACAAACTCGATAAAATCGGGCTCGACGCTGTAAACAAAGAACTTACCGACAAAGACATATCGGAAGAATCCGTACAGCGACTGCAACCGATACTATTGCTCGAGGGTAGCAACGCCGATAAACTAATCAAGCTCAAAGAGATACTCCACTGCTCCGACATCGGACAGAAAGGGATAGAAGAGATAGAGACCGTAATGGCATATTTAGCCGATTGCAAGCTGAAAGCCCGATTAGAACTCGACCTCACTCTTGCTCGAGGATTGAACTATTATACAGGTATCATCATCGAAGTGAAGGCTCTCGACGCCAATATGGGAAGTATCTCTGGCGGAGGCAGATACGACAACCTCACCGGAGTATTCGGTCTGCAAGGTGTATCGGGCGTAGGAGTATCGTTCGGAGCCGACCGAATATACGATATACTCCAAGAACTCAACCTTTTCCCCGAGAAAACAGAGGCTTCAACCAAACTGCTGTTTGTGGCATTCGACTCCAAAGGGATAGAGTACGCCTTGCCTATTGTCCGTAAAATACGAAAAGCGGGGATACCTGCCGAGATATATTCGGAAGAGGCTAAAATAAAGAAACAGATGCAATACGCCAACGACAAAAATATACCTTTCGTAGCTATTGTAGGCGACGACGAAATGAAAGCAAACGCCGTGATGCTAAAAAATATGACCACAGGCGAGCAACGACTCGTAGCTGTAGAAGACATTGTAAAAGAGATACAATAAAGATATATAATACCGCTCATAACAAACCCGATGAAATACCGAAAACTCAATAGCTCCGAAATAGAAATGCTCGTCGCACGACGTTGCAGTGCCGACGATTGGAGTAATATCGAGGTTGCCGAAAGTTTCGAGGCAAATAGTATCGACAACGTACATTTCTCGGGTAAAAACAGACTCGGGCATTTCGAGAAAGTTTTCTCGCTCGACAACGGACAGCAGCTGCAAGCAGGCATATCGAACGCCGTAATACACAACTGCATTATAGGCAATAATGTATATATAGCAAACATAGGAAACGTTATAGCCAATTATGATATCGACGACGACTGCCATATAGCATCGGTAAGCACTCTGTCGTGTACCCCTGGAACGACTTTCGGCAACGGTGTGATAGCATCGCCCGTAAACGAAAACGGCGGACGAGCCATACCAATCTTCGATCGTCTCTCGGCACAACTGGCTCATATACTTGTATATTACCGTCACCGAAAGGATTTTCTGTCGTACACTTTCGACAAAATAAAAATGTATGCCGAAGAGCAAAAATCGCTTCAGAGAGGTTTCATAGGCAAATGCACGACGATAACCGACTGCAACACTATCACCAATATTCGCACAGGCAGTGGCTGCACGATACACGGCGTATCTTCGCTCAGCAACGGCACTATCGGAGCAAATGCTTCCGTAGGTAGCGGAGTAGTAGCCAAAGACTTTATATGCGGTGCAGATACTACGATAGACGAAGGAGCATCGATAGAGCGTTGTTTTGTAGGCGAAGGGTGCATCATCGATAAGGGTTTCTCGGCAGTAGATACGCTTATATTCGCTAATTGCGAGTTTGCAAACGGCGAGGCTGCATCGGTCTTTGCCGCTCCATACACGGTATCGCACCACAAGTCGAGCCTTGTAATCGCCTGCGGGCTATCGTTTGCCAATATCGGCAGCGGCACCAATATGAGCAACCACGCTTATAGGCTTGGTGCTGTGCATCAGTCGGTTGCGGGGCGAGGCTGCAAATTCGGCAGCAACTCGTATCTACTATCGCCCACTCACATAGGCGAATACACTATGATTTTGGGGTCGCACAAGAATCATCCCGATACACACGAATTTCCTTTCTCGTATCTGGTCGAAGAGGACGGGATGTCGATATTGATACCGGCAGTAAATTTATTTCGGCTTGGTACTCTACGCGATGTCTACAAATGGCAGAAAAGAGACCGTCGGCGAGGCATCGGTAAACTCGACAACATATCGTACGACTTGCTTACGCCTTTTGCCATAAAAAAAATAACGAAAGCTATGGCAATACTTCAAGAGCTACAGGCACGCAACCCCGAAGCTACGCATTACGACTACAAAAACGTACGCATACAGGCTCATTCGCTAAAGAAAGCTATCGTTTATTACAACGAGGCTATTACCGTCTTTGTAGGCGACTACCTCATACGTCGCCACACGACAGACAAGGCTACTCCCCTCGAAGACAGCTACAACGAGTGGCTCGACTTGGCAGGACTTATAGCTCCAAAGCGTATAGTCGAAGAGTGGCTCGACGACCCTGCGACAGTAGCAAACAACGACTTCGGCATAGCTCTTTTCGGGCAAGTAAAAGATAATTACCACAAATACGTCGATAGCTATATAGCCCACACATACGATTGCGACGACAGAGCAAAAAATATTTCTCTGCTCGAAAAATACATTTCGATTCTCGAGACACTGCGTCGACGGCTGCACAAAGAGGCGGCTACGGAGTTCTACGGCGATTCGCGCATAGGATACGGCATAGACTTCGACGACAAGCAAAACGACGACTTCGATGCAGTAGCCGGACAGGTCGACGACAACGCATTCCTCAAAGAGACACTTACCAATATAGAGCATAAGATAGAGATAGCAAAAGGTATATGCAGAAAAGAGTAAAAGAGAACAAGATGATTTTCGGCTTGCACTCGATAATAGAGGCTATAGAAGCAGGCAAAGATATAGAGAAGATTTATATCAAACGCGACTTTGGCGGAGAGCTGGCTAAGACCCTTTGGGTAAAGATAAAACAATACGGTATCCCCTGCCAAAAGGTGCCACAAGAGAAGCTAAACTCTTTTACCGACAAAAACCATCAGGGAGCTGTCGCATTCCTATCGGAGATACAGTATAGCGATATTGCCGATATACTGCCTGCCGTCTACGAAGCCGGACGAAGTCCGTTCGTGGTGATTATGGACGGAGTTACCGACGTGCGAAACTTCGGAGCTATCGCTCGTACGTGTGAATGTGCAGGAGTCGATGCTATTGTCATACCTACATATAGGTCGGCTACCGCTACGGCCGACGCCATAAAGGCTTCGTCGGGAGCTCTGTACAATATACCCGTATGCCGAACCGACGACTTAGTCGCCACAGTTGCTTTCGTCAAAGAGAGCGGACTTACCGTTGCTGCACTTACCGAGAAGGCAAAAAATCTCTATACCGAAGCCGATTACAACTCGCCGGTGGCTCTTGTGCTTGGAGCCGAAGACCGTGGTATAAGCCCCGAACTGCTCCGACTATGCGATACACAGGTAAAGATACCTATCGTAGGACGGATAGAATCTCTCAATGTTTCGGTGGCAGCGGGTGTGGTAATATACGAAGTCGTGCGACAGAGAGGCAGCAGATAAGCACCTCATTTTTTCACAACATCGAATTAGAAACGAAAAAGGCGAACACACTCACGTGTACTCGCCTCTTTTCAATCATATGAGTTTATTTAAAGATCTTATTTCTTCACTATTCTCGATATAGTATCGTCGGCTTTGACCAAATAGACTCCCGAAGGCAAATGCGATAGGTCGATACGGTCTACATTGTAGGCTCGTGCTACCTCGATACCGTATACGTTATATATCATTATGGTTTTTACCATTTTCCCTGAGGTGACATAAAGAACTGCATCTACGGGGTTTGGATAAAACGAAAACTCGGCTCGAGCTACCTCCAATGAGGTATTGGGGCAGGTATAGTGGCCGTGAGTATCGGGTATAGATAAGCCATTGCTAAAGTATTGTAGACGCCAATTGCGGTCGAAAGCATTTTGGTTGTTGGTAGCAAGCACTGTATCCTTTTGCGACGACGGACCAAGTAATAGCTGAAGTTTACCTACTTCCGAACCATTTCTATCGGGGAGTTGGCAGTAAAGTTCGTCGAGTGCTTGAGTAGATAATTTATTGCCATAGCAATATATTGAGTTTAACTCTCTATTGTTTGTAATATCGAGCGAAGTGAGCCGATTTTCGTGACAATATAGCCATTCTAGCTCGGTATTTTTGCTTAGGTCTATCGATTCTATACGGTTGCTACGGAAATTGAGTATTCGCAACTTAGTATTGTTCGTTACATCAAGCGAGCCTATCTTATTCGAATGGCAAGAGAGGAAAGTTAGCTCCCGACAATTTCTAACATCGAGCGAAGTGAGGAGATTGCGGTAACAACTAAACCTCGACAACTTTGTGTTTTTGCTCAAATCGAGCGAAGATATCTTGTTGTCGTAGCAGTTTAATAGCATCAACTTTTCGCTTTTCGTAAGGTCGAGCGAACTAATTGAATCTTGATTACAATATAGTTCTATTAACTCAGGACAATGAGTAATATCAATTCCTATCAGATTTGCGCCGTTTTCGCTGCAATCGAATTGCTTTACTAATCCATATATTAACATGGTATCGGCACCTACTTCATAATTTTTCTTTCCTAACCAGATACTTCTACCTGAAAAGGTAGTATCTTTGGTACCACTTACTATCTTTATACGCGTACTATCGGCAATAGTAGACATGTCGAGAGAGATACTATCTACCGAAGACTTAAAATATAGCTTGATATAGCTACTTGTGTCTACTGTCTGTGCCTCGGCGGTTACAATGGTCGTTAGCCCGATAGCAATGGCTAAGAGCGATAAAAATACTTTTTTCATACTAACTATTTTTTAAATTTATAACTATATTATTTTTCAACGATATAAACATCCGTTTATTTAGATAGACTAACAAAAATCATCGGGGAGCAAAGGTAATGAAAGTTTTCTTTGCTGCAAAAAATAAAATAGCGTCTTACAACAAAATAATTATCAAACCTCTACAAGACTATCTCTACACATTGAAACGGAAGTGCATTATATCGCCGTCTTGGACGACGTAGTCTTTGCCCTCGACCGAGAGTTTGCCTGCCTCGCGGACAGCCGCCTCCGAACCGTAGGCAATATAATCTTCGTACTTAATTACTTCGGCACGGATAAAACCTTTCTCGAAGTCGGTATGAATCACTCCTGCACATTGAGGGGCTTTGTATCCCGCACGGAATGTCCACGCCCGCACCTCATCGGCTCCGGCTGTAAGGAATGTACGCAGGTCGAGCAGAGCATAAGCCGATTTTATGAGGCGCGACACACCCGACTCTTGCAAACCGACCTCGGCGAGGAACATCCGACGTTCGTCGTAGTCGTCGAGTTCTGCTATTTCGGCTTCGGTCTTGGCAGCCAAGACAAGTACTTCGGCATTTTCGTCACGGACAGCCTCACGCACAGCCTCTACATATTTGTTTCCCGATACGGCAGACTTCTCGTCGACATTGCAGACGTACATCACGGGTTTGTCGGTAAGCAAAAAGAGTTCGCGGGCGATACGTTGCTCGTCTTTGGTGTCGAACTGTACGGTACGAGCCGAGAGCCCCTGTTCGAGGGCTGTTTTGTATTTCAGATATACCTCGTATGCAAGGCGAGCCTGCTTGTCGCCGCCTGTCTGAGCCTGTTTCTGTACTTTGGCAATACGGCTGTCGATAGTCTCGAGGTCGCGTATCTGAAGCTCCGTGTCGATTATCTCTTTGTCTCTGACAGGGTCTACCGAGCCATCGACGTGAGTAATATTATTATCGTCGAAACAACGAAGTACATGGATAATAGCGTCTGTCTCGCGTATATTCGACAGAAATTTGTTGCCAAGCCCTTCGCCCTTGCTTGCCCCTTTGACCAAGCCCGCTATATCGACTATCTCTACCGTCGTGGGTACGATGCGTTGCGGGTGGCAGATTTCGGCGAGTTTGTCGAGACGTTCGTCGGGCACGGTGATGACTCCTACGTTAGGTTCGATGGTACAAAAAGCGAAGTTTGCAGCCTGTGCCTTAGCGTTCGACAGACAATTGAACAAAGTCGATTTGCCGACATTCGGCAATCCTACGATTCCACACTGTAATGACATATTTTTATATATTATATTATTAAGTTTATACTATACGCTACGTTTAGCGACGTAGTATGATTCCACATCGCGAAGTTTCGAGTAAAAAGATATATGTTTTTCGGTTTACACAATCGTATCCGAATACAAATATAGATATACTGAGAGGTAATATTATATATTTGATAGAAAAAGCAGTCGTCTGTACTATATTTTTTAGTAGTTGTACGATATTTGAGATACGATAGTTATACATTTTCGATTCGAGAAGTGTTTTTTGCACACTAAAAGATATAAAACAATATTGAAAGCATAGTAAATAACCTTACTCGATAATAAAGCAACCTTGCTTTGGAGTAAAGCAACCTTACTCTGGAGTAAAGCAATCTTACTTTGGAGTAAAGCAACCTTGCTCGAGAGTAAAGCAACCTTGCTCGAGAGCAAAGTAACCTTGCTTTGGAGCAAAGTGACCTTACTTGAGAGGAAAGCGACCTCACCGAGCGACAAATCGACATCATTTGAACGTACGGAAGGTACGAAAATTCACGTGGAGTACTTTTTTGTAGATAAAACTCGTACATTACAACTATTATCGCCTTTTTTATACGTACGGTAGACTATTTTGGAGCTCTAAGATATAAAAATATACCGATGGCAGTGAATATAATATTCGGCATCCAGATTGCGAGCAGCGAGGGCATAGAGCCATTGATGGCAAAGGTAGACGAAATAGTCGAAAACAACACATATATAGCACTCAGGGCAATACCTACTCCGAGGTGTAACCCCGTACCGCCACGCACTTTACGCGATGCGAGCGACACACCGATGAGAGTAAGTATAAGCGCTGCAAACGGCATTGCGAAGCGATTGTTGTACTCGTTTTCGAACATTTGCGAGCCGGGTATTCCTCGTTCTTTCTGTCGGCGGAGGTAACCGTAGAGTTTGGTATTGGTCATCTGCGGAGCATCTTCTCCGCTGACAAAGAAATCCTGTGGATTCATCTTTATTACCGTGTCAAGGCTCTGCCCCATTGTCATTATCTCACGCATTCCTTTGAAGTCGCGTTTCACGTAATCGACCAAATGCCAGTGATACAAAGAGTCCATCTGTGCGTTGCGAGCCGTAAGCCTCGAGACGAGCTTTTTATCCTCGAATCGCTCGAGCGAGAAGTTGTATCCTTGATTGATAGTCTCTTCGTATCGTTCGAAATATATTATAACACCCGGCTCAAGCTCCATTTGTACGTTGTACACAAGCTCGGAGCGAAATTTCTTGTAATATTTGTCCTCGAAATCGAGCCGCGTCTTATTTGACGCCGGTATGATATACCCTCCCAAAATGAACGACATAAGCCCTATAATGGTCGCCGATATAAAATATGGCACCATCAGGCGTCGGAAGCTCATTCCTGTCGACAATATGGCTATTATCTCCGTGTTGTATGCCATCTTGGAGGTAAAAAATATTACCGATATGAAGGCAAATAGAGGAGTGAGCAGGTTGGTAAAAAACGGGATAAAGTTGAAGTAGTAATCGACTATGATAGCACGCATCGGGGCGTTGTTTTCGGAGAAATCGTCGACCTTCTCGGCATAGTCGAACACTACGCTTACCGATATTATCAGCACGATAGACACGAAAAACGTACTCAGATATTTTTTAATAATGTATCTATCGAGAATCGAGAAGTATTTTGCGCTTTTGATACTGCTCGCCGCTCCCACTACGAGCGATTTCGTTTTAGCCGATATGGTGGTGTATGTATTTTTGAGTCTATCGTTCATACTTGGTATATATATTATTTATTTACAGCCTACGCATAGTTTTTACTGCCATCTCCTTGTACCAGTCACCAAAAGTACCGTCGACAATTCGTTGCCTTGCCTGATGCACCAACCGCAAGTAGAAAGCAAGGTTATGTATCGAAGCTATCTGCATAGCCAATAGCTCACCCGCAACAAACAGATGACGGAGATAAGACTTCGTGTATTGCTCGTCGACAAAACAACCCGTTCCTTCCTGTATCGGCGAAAAGTCTGTAGCCCACTTCCGATTCTTGAAGTTGATGATACCCTCTTCGGTAAATATCATTCCGTTGCGACCGTTGCGCGTCGGCATAACGCAATCGAACATATCCACGCCGCGTGCTATATTTTCGAGGATATTGGCAGGAGTGCCCACTCCCATCAGGTAACGCGGACGGTCTTCGGGCAGAATGCCGTTTACGAGCTCTACCATCTCGTACATCTTCTCTGTGGGTTCACCTACGGCAAGCCCTCCGATAGCATATCCTTCGGCGTCGAAGCCTCGCACAAACTCGACAGACTGTCGGCGGAGGTCTTCGTAAACACAGCCTTGTACAATGGGGAAAAATGTCTGCGAATAACCGTATTTCGGCTCGGTCTCTAAAAAATGTCCGTAGCCGCGTGCCAGCCAGCGATGTGTTCTCTCCATCGAGAGGCGGGCATAGTCGTAGTCGGCATTACCGGGAGTACATTCGTCGAAAGCCATCACGATATCGGCTCCGATAGTTCGTTGAATATCGACGACATTCTCGGGTGTAAAGAGATGACGCGAGCCGTCGATATGGCTCTGGAAAGTAACGCCCTCTTCTTTGATTTTACGTGTACCTGCAAGCGAAAATACCTGATAGCCACCACTGTCGGTAAGTATTGGTCTATCCCAGCCGTTGAAGCGGTGAAGACCGCCCGCCTGCTCTATTATCTCCAGTCCGGGACGCATAAAGAGATGATACGTATTGCCCAATATTATCTGAGCATCTATATCTCTACGCAGCTCCTGCATATGAACCGCTTTGACAGAGCCCACCGTGCCTACGGGCATAAAAATCGGAGTCTGTATCTCTCCGTGCTCGGTCGTTATCCGCCCTGCTCTGGCCTGTGTCTGTGTATCTTTGTATTCTAAATCGAATGTCATCTATATTATGTATAAATATTGTATGGTAAAAACGAAATGCAAAAATACTCCTTTTCGGGTAGATATTATCAATATATGCAAAAAGTCTATTCGGCAACGGTGGTAAACGTGCAATACTTTTCTTGCAAAAATCGAATAGCTCCTACGCATATCGATATTTTTGGTTATTTTTGCAATGGCAATAATCGCACCGCCTTACAACAGCGAATGCATTAATTTTTGAACAAATAGATAGATTCTTATGAAACAAATACTGACGATAGCCAAAAAAGAATTCCGTAGTTTTTTCGGTTCCATACTCGGATATATCGTACTCGCCATTTTTTTGCTCGGGGGGGCACTTTTTTTGTGGATTTTTCCCAATCAATACAACATTATCGATAGCGGATACGCTGCATTAGACGGGCTTTTTGCCATTACGCCATATCTGTTTCTGTTTCTGTGTCCGGCGATAACGATGCGTAGTTTTGCCGAGGAGCGTCAGCAGGGCACGCTCGAACTGCTTCTGGCACGTCCTGTCTCGAAACGCCGTATAGTAACGGGCAAGTCGCTCGGCAGCTGGGCGATAGTGATTGTGGCACTGCTCTTTGTGCTGGTGTGGTATGTGTCGGTGTCGATGTTGGCAAGCCCGAAAGGCAATGTCGATAGCGGTGCGTTTTGGGGCTCTATGCTCGGGCTGCTGTTCCTGTCGGCTATCTATATAGCGATAGGTATTTTCTCGTCGTCGATAACGGGCAATCAGATCTTTGCGTTTGTCCTCGGCGCCACGATGTCGTTCGTTATGTTCAAAGGCTTCGACTTCGTCGGTCTGCTCTTTGTCAAAGGCAATGTAACCGACCTTATCTCAGCACTCGGTATCAACTACCACTACAAGTCGATATCACGCGGAGTCGTCGATAGCCGCGATGTGGTCTATTTCTTGGTAGCAACGTTCGTATTTATCTACGCCACCATAGTGGTACTGAATAGAAGGGGGAGGTAAGCTAAACCTACCTAAACCCAATACACAACTATGCTCATACTGAAAGCATCGGCGGGGAGTGGCAAGACGTACAATCTGGCTATGCAGTTTATTCTGAGGCTGGTCGTCGAGGGCGACGAGGCTTTTCGGCATATCCTTGCCGTTACGTTCACCAAAGATGCTACCGCCGAGATGAAGCTTCGGATACTGGCCGACCTCTACTCTATCGCCAACGGAAATAACCAACCGCTCATAGACAACATAAAGCGGGAATTGCCTGGCAGACGCTCCATCACCGACGAACAGATAAAGGCGGTGGCAGGCAGGGCACTGTTAAAGATACTGCACGACTACGGCAATTTCAACGTAGGCACCATCGACAGCTTCTTCCAGCGGGTACTCCGCAATCTCGCCCGCGAACTCGGCAAAGGCTCTCGGTTCAATATCGACTTGAACGACATCAAAGCCGTAGCAGAGGCGGTCAGGGAAGTAATAGCACAGGCACATAACGACACCGTTCTGCTCGATTGGCTCGAGAGTTTCGTAAACGATAAAATATCCGAAGAGAAGACGTGGAACGTCGAAAGAGAACTCAGGATTTTCGGACTCAATATCTTCAACGAAGTTTATCAGACACAGCAACACAACATCATACGCCTTCTAGAGGAGAATCCCGATATCTTCAAAGACAAAATCGCGGAATACAAAAAAATAATAAACCATTTCGAGAGCTATTTGAAGAGGAAAGCCGACGAATTTTTCGCACTGTCTGCCGAATACGGTATCGTAGCAGAAACATTCAACCGTAAAACCGTATTCAACCACTTCAAGAAGTTTGCCGATAAGGACTTCGATTTCGAGGCGGGTAAGATGGTTCTCGATGCGTTGGAAGACTATGGCTGCTTAGTAACCAAGTCGAACCCCGAGCGAAACACCCTACTGCCCGTGATGGAGAGGGTTTTTCACCCGCTGCTGAAAGAGACCGAAGAGTTCAGAGAACGGTATATGGCAAGGTATCTGGCAGCAAAACTGTGTTTGAAGAATATTTTTAATCTGGGACTTTTGAGCTACATATCGAAAGAGATAGACCGACAGAGCCGCGAAAACAACCGTTTTATGCTCAAAGATACGGCTATGGTGCTCAATGCGATGATCAACCCCGAACACGATTTTTCGTTCGTATACGAAAAGATAGGTGCCGACGTCCGCAATGTGATGATAGACGAATTTCAGGACACGTCGTGGTTGCAGTGGCAAAACTTCAAGGCTCTGCTTGCCGACATCACAGCGTCGGGACGATTTTCGTTGCTGGTAGGCGACGTCAAGCAGAGCATCTACCGATGGCGCAACGGCGACTGGCGGATACTGAATAATATCGAAGACGAGATTCGCCACGCCGAGACAAGGGTATTGGATACCAACTGGCGTAGTGCCCGCAACATCGTCGAGTTCAACAACGACGTTTTCGGCAAGATGGCTCAGATGCTACCCGAAAAGTTCCAAAGCACGTATGGCAGTCTGCCTTACAATCCTTTCGAGAAGGCATACGGCGATGTGCGACAGAAGGCTGCAAAGACCGCAGACGAAGGCTTCGTATCGGTAGGGATATACGACCGTGACGACGAGGCTCTTGATATGCTCGGCAAAACACTCGACACGCTTGCCCGCAAAGGATACCCCGCCGAAAAGATATGCGTGCTCTGTCGTACCAACAAAGAGGTTCGGCAGGTTGCCGATTTTCTGGCAAAAAGCGAACCTGAGGACAAAACATACAAGAATGTCGTATCCGACGAAGCCTTCTTGCTCTCGTCGTCGCCCGCCGTACAGCTCATAGTAGCCGTTATGCAAGTAATCGATAATCCGCAAGATAAGGTAGCTGCATACGAAGTCGGTTTCATCGGTAAGACGCTGGGGCTACCCTCTGTCGATTGGAGAGCCGAACTCTCCGACTACGGGCTGAAATCTCTGTACGAGACCGCTATGACGATAATAAGCCTCTCGGGCATACGCCGTATAGAGGGACAAGCCGGATACCTATACGCGTTTATGGATTATCTGATGAGCTATCAACAAGACAATAGCGCCGACATATCCGACTTCGTAAGATACTGGAACGACGAACTGAGCCGAAAAACCGTCGGTAGCAGCTCAATAAAAGGCATAAGGGTGATGACGATACACAAATCTAAGGGGCTCGAGTTCGACACGGTGATAATACCTTTTCTGGAAGAAGATATGCACCGAACCAACACCCCTTCCATCGTCTGGTGCGGAGCGAAGGATAAGCCGTTCGACCTGCCTGTATTCCCCATAGAGTACGACAAACGTATGGAGCGGTCTGTGTTCAGAAACGATTTTATAGACGAAACCATTATGTTGCTGATGGACAGCCTCAATGTCTTTTATGTAGCCTGTACTCGTGCGGTGAATAATCTGTTTATCTTCGCCAAAAGAGTCTCGCTCGAGACGAAAAAAATACGTATCGAACAGTTGTTACAAGAAGCTGTCGCTCTCGATGACGACACTTTCACCTCGGGCAATCTGTCGGATTATAACGCATTGGCAGGCAGCAGCAGTGTATCCGACGACAATCCGTTCAAGAACCCCTATTCGGAGACGGTACGGGCGGGTTTCGATATCCAAAACGGCACATTGGACAATACGCTCTTCATACAGTCCAACTCGTCGCGTGAGTTTATACTCGGACAAGACGGCGAGACGAGCCCTTTCGTCTTGGAGGGGAACATAATGCACAGCATATTCTCGGATATCGACACAGCCGACGATGTGGATAGTGCAGTTCGTAATCTGGTATACAAGGGGATAATAACCGACAGCGACAGTCGGTATTACGTGTCGGCAGTGTCCGAGGCTATTGCCAATCCGTTGGTTGCCGAGTGGTATTCGGGGCAGTACAAGACGCTCAACGAACAGACAATAATCTCCAAAACAGCCGACAACCGACCCGCTGCCAGCCGTCCCGACAGGGTAATGATAGACGGAAGGCGGGCAATAGTGGTCGATTATAAGTTCGGGCAACCGCAGGCAGCCCACCGAAGACAGATAGTGCATTATATGTCTCTACTCGAAAAGATGGGATACTCAGTAGAGGGGTATCTGTGGTACGTAAAAGCAAACAGCATAGAGAGGGTTTTGTTGTAAACAATTCAAACACATTAAATTTCATAACATAGTGATATACATTCAACTTTTCTATACCTTCTTCAAAATCGGATTGCTCGGCTTCGGCGGTGGCTACGGGATGTTGTCGCTCATACAGTTTGAAATAGTGGAGCACTACCATTGGCTTACGGTATCGCAATTCACCGATATTGTGGCTATATCGCAGGCTACTCCGGGACCCATCGGTATCAACTCGGCTACATTCGTAGGATTTTCGGTTGCAGGCATCTTTGGAGCAATAGTAGCTACTATCGCCGTCGTAACACCCTCATTCATACTAATGTATCTGCTCATATACATATTCAATCGATATCGCGACAATATATACACGAAATCGATACTTTCCGTGATGCAATATGTTGTAATCGGTCTTATCGCTTCTGCTGCAGTACTTTTAGTGAATACCGAGACATTCGGCAGCAAATACACCGATATATTTT
>CAJPNS010000041.1 GCA_905372135.1 Porphyromonadaceae bacterium
CTTGCATGTGTTAAGCCTATCGCTAGCGTTCATCCTGAGCCAGGATCAAACTCTTCATTGTTAAGTTTCCCTTGTCTGACACATAACGTGCCAGTAGCTCTGATGTATATTTATAAGTTTTTTCGTATTGACGGGAAGTCTTTTTAAAATAAGGTATATAAAATACACCTCATAGCTTCCTTATACTACATTTTTGTTGTTTCAATATATCAATGACCTCTGTCTTCTAAAAAACTCCTCGACCTCTAAAAGTTCTCACCCCTCGAAATCGGATTGCAAAAGTAATACTTTTTTACTCCACCACAAAACTTTTTCGCAAAAAAAATCGCATAATTATTCAACCACTTGATTATCAGCGATAAAAATTTGCATTAAATTAAACATTTTGTATGTCCGAAAGGATTTTCTCTATCGAAACGAATTCCGAAGCAGTAGAAATAGCACTCACAATGACTCCAAGCATCCCGTGTAGATTGATATTTTGTCCCGTAAAATAGAAGTTTGGTATCTTAGTACGTTGTGATACACGAGATTGTATCGGATTCCCTTTATCTTTGGCTATACCGTATAGAGAGCCGTTGGCGGTAGCCGTATAGTCGCGATAAGTAAGTGGCGACGAAGTATAATAATATGCTATACAGTCTTTTATACCGGGGAATTGCATATCGAGTTTATTTATCATTTTTTCGGCACACTCTTTTTTAAATGCTTCGTAATCAGCTCTCCTACGACCGACAGTACTATTTTCCCATTTACTTACATCGGAATATTTCATATAAGTAATGACCTCTGCACTTTCTGCATATTCGTTCTGTTCGTCGGATAATTGATGGATATACAAATAACTCGAAGGAAACGTCTCTAAGTCACATCGATTACTACGAATACACTCCTCATCGTCAAAGAAATAGAAGTTGTAATTATTGTATTTTACACTATTCTTTTTGAAGACTATATAAAGTGTAAATACCGATAATGTATTCTCCATATCGGTAATACGGGCTCTATAAACCTTTCGTATCAATGGCGATTTTATTTTTGACAATGTAATACTCGGATGAACATCGGATACAAAATAATCTGCCTCCAACACTCGTCCGTCGCTAAGCTCGACGTGAGTCATCTGCTTTTGGTCGCATACAAACTCCGTTACTTCCGCTCTCGTAAGTACCTCACCTCCCATACTTTCGATAGATCGAGCCAAACACGATGCGATAATATCGCTTCCACCCAATATACGATAAGCCGACTGTATATAGAAATTATTAAGATGTACCATCACGTATGCGGGAGTCTTGTCCCAAACACCGGCATACAGAAACGAATTTGCCGCCAATACTGCTTGTAAATGAGGATTATCGGTACACGAGGCGATGAAATCGTTGTAAGAGGTAGAGAGTGCCTCACGATTTATAGTCGAGTCTTCGGAAATATGCCTAAGGCTATGAGTAAAAGAGGCTTCTGCTATCTCTCTGATACGTCGCACATATAGAGCTATATCTTCTCTATTATTGGGAAATTGAGCAGCCATGGTATCGATAAAATGCTCTGGTCCATAAGCATAGCGATACGTATTATTGCCGATACGAAATACGTCGAAACCATCCCTATCGAGAGGAACCACCTTTATATTATCGAGCAAATCGAGATATTTAAAGAATGTGTATAGGATTTGCCCCTTTTCCAGAGAGCCAATATAGTGCATTCCGGTATCGAACTTTACCCCATTGCGAGTAAAAGTCTGCAAGCAACCTCCTATCTGATAGTGTTTTTCTAAAACAGTCACTCGATAACCGTTTTTTGCCAGAATATACCCGCAAACCAAGCCACCAAGCCCACTACCGACTATGATTACACGTCCTTTGGAGTTCGACGACATTAAAAAAACTTTATTACTTTACCTTTTGCGAGCAATGGCTAACACTCTACGAAACAATGCCTTATTCCAACTCAAACTCTTTTGTTCCGGTCAGATGACTATCTATAAAGATATCGACACGATAGGAGCCTTTAAGCAAAGTCTCGTTTATAGTCCAGTAAACTGTCTGAGGAGTCTCTTGGCCGGTATATTCAAAATGCTTTTTAGCGGAATAGACGATATTACGATTTTCGTATGGAAAAGAGTCGCTCGAACGAGTAAACAGCACCTCGCCATTCGGATTTACTATCCTTATATACACTATCTTATCACCGACACTTGCAGTAATATTTTTCGATACCACAAACGAAAATTTTATTATGTCGGCTCTATTGACTTTGGTAGTCTTTTTGCCTGTTCTGCTCTGCAACTCCACTACAATATTTCTTGTTTCGAGTTGTGCGGCACGGGTAACTTTCTCTCTAAGACGTTCATTACGTTGCGATAGTGTATCGACGCGCTCTGAGGCTTCTTGATATTTTCGAGTAACTTCCACATTCTCCGTACGCAACACCGTATTCTCTTTATTAAGCGAATCTACCTGAGAGATATAGTAAGTCAATACTTTCCTTACAGACGCGAGTTCGTTCTTCAACTCATTTATACGCTTAGTGTTAGTAGCTTTCGTAGTGCGGAGCTCTTCGAGCAAAAGCTGTACTCGTTTCTGTTCGTCACTAAGTTTTTTGAGTATGGAGTCGTTGTTTACCTGAAGTCTAAACCCTTCGAGATCATTAGATAAGACCACATAATCTTGTTCGAGTTGAGTCTTGTTTTGCTCCATTTGTTCTGCTTCGTAGGAGTATTGTTCTACTATTTCCAAGTTTTCGTTTTTTGCCTTTTGAAGTTGAAATATCAGATAACCAACTACTACCATAAGCAATACCACTACGACAGATACTATTATAACCCATTTCTTACTATTCATAATCTTATAAACTATTTATATACCACATCTATTTTTCGACTCGCAAATTTATAAAAAAACAATATTCTCAACGAACTCACATCCTATTTTATTGTTTATTTGTTTTATAATGTTCGACTTCTGAAGAGCAAGATTGGATTTAAGCGGAGACGACGACACCTTGACTGTCAGAGTATTATCTTTCATCTTTATTTCCGATAAATATGAATAGACCACATCTCCCAATATTTTGGGTAATATACTGTATGCTACCTCTTTATCCATATATTGCTTGAACACTTCTTCTCCGTACATTGATTTTATAGCTTCCATAACCAAGCCTCTATCGATACGTTTGGGCGATTTCCTTTCCATAACACACTGTGTATTTCACTTATACAAAACGATATCTACAAGTACCGGCAGATGGTCGCTAAAACCACCGTTGTATCGCATACCTATATATGTACGAAATGGCTTCTTGCCCACAGGTTTATCGTCTTCGAGCAACCATTCGGGCGAAAATATCTGAGTGCTTTTTTCTAAGATTTCGGTTTTGCCGCCCCTCTGCAACAAGGCTCCCGAAACTATTATCTGGTCGAGCATATTCCACTGTTGCTGAAAACGGTACGTCCCTCTACCATCTTTGTGAAATCTATAAGTAATATTGTACAATTCCCTATCGACAACTTGCGTAGTGTCTGCAGAGAACGGATTGGCTCCGAGCACTTTGACAATGGAATTATTATCGGGCATATCGTTGAAATCTCCGAGAATCAATATCTTAGCTTTATCGTTGATACCAAACAAACTATCGACAGCCTCCCTCAGATAGCGTGCCACCGCCAAACGTCGAGGTTCGCTCTCCAACTCTCCGCCGAGCCTCGAGGGGAAATGATTGACAAAGACGTGCAGAGTATCGCCATTGGTCAAAGTCCCCGAAGCATAGAGTATATCTCTTGTCGTCGACTGTGTATTAGGCAGTTGTACTCTTATGGGACGCGAATTGACAGGCTTGAACTTGTTTGGCAAATAGAGCAATCCGACGTCTACACCGCGGGCGTCGGGCGACTCGTAGTGAATTATCTTATAACCAATATTTTGTAGCCCCGTTTTATTGGTCAGTTCGTATAGCACGTTGTAGTTTTCTATCTCGCACAACCCAATCAGAAACGGCGGATTCCACTCGCCTGCCGCTGCCACGACCTTGGCTATATTGTATAGTTTCTGACGATAACGGTCGTACGTCCAGCCACGTAAGCCTCCACGCAGATATTCACTATCGTTGTACAACGAGTCGTCGCGAGTATCGAACAGATTTTCTACATTATAGCTCATTATCGTCAGAGTATCCTGTGAGAAGAGATTGACCGTAAAGAGTATAAATAATATGGTCAGATATATTTTACGCATATCCCTAAAAAATTATTTTATCAACGACAAAGATATGTTTTTTTACTACACATTAAAAAGCGATTTATCCGAAAAGATAGAAACCTGATAAACAACACAATAACATCAAGCCAATACAATCAAGCTTTTATGCCATACTGCCATAGCTATAATAGTGACAACTAACACAATAGCGATAATATTAGACTCTCGTTGCGGAATCGTTATTTGGGTACAAGTCGGTCGTAATTTTTTTAGCAGAAAATATACCGCAAAACCGACGCCGACGCCTAATATAGTACCGCAAACGACATCAAACGGATAGTGAACTCCCAGATAAACACGTGAAAATCCGGTTAATAACGACCAAACCACAATAAACCACATGTACAATCTATTGCGAAATAGTAGTGCGGAAAAAGTAGCGAAAGCCAACGAATTAGCAGCATGTGACGACACGAAACTATAACCTCCGCCACGACAATCGTGTACTATACTGAGCAACCCTTCGAGCGAAGGCTCGTGTGTGGGGCGAAGTCTCTCTACAAGCGGTTTTATAAGCCCCGACGACAATTGGTCGGAAAGCGTGATAAGTAGCACTATTGCAAAAAACACAGCCCACGACTCTTTACGATAAGTGCGGATAATGGTATAAATAATGGCTAGTGCGGTGATAAACCACACTTTCTGCCCCGAAAAGATATAAAAAAAGTCGTCCCAAAATGGAGTATGCCATCTGTGTATTTCGAGCAAAATGGCTTTGTCTAACGATATAAAGTACTCAAGCACAACCAATAATCGAATATTAATATAGATATGCAAAGGTAGTGAGAATTTCGGTGCAACGTACGGATTATAAATTAAATTCACATAACAGGCAGCCGTATACGGCGTCTTTCCCGAGCAATCACCACATTCACAACAAACACATATAAAACGACTTACAACAAAGAAAACTGACACTAACACTATCGATTCGACAAAATTGTACTACCTTTGTAAAAATAGCCACAAAAGTAATATGCTATCGAATGTCGTTGCTCTCAGAGGTCTCATAATTACGATACTACTCTCTTCTACAACACTTTACGCACAGTACAAATATACTGCAAAAAGTGTTTTTTACGGAGGTTGGATAGTGCCGCACTCTAAGAACCTCGATACCATTGCCAAAGGCGCGGTACTTGGCGGTGAGCTAGCACTCGAATGGAAGTCTGAGCCGGGTGAAAACAATTGGCAGCAGTATTGGCATTTTCCGAATATCGGTATTGGGCTTGGCTTTATCAATCTGGGAAACAACCAATTGCTCGGCAATGCGATTTACGGCTATCCGTATGTATCTATGCCTATGTATAGCGGCAATCGCCTGGCAATCAATCTAAAAATAGGCACGGGACTTAGCTTTGTCACGAAAACTTGGTACGATGCCGATATGTCGCGAGGAGTCGAGGCAGGCACAGCCAATTCTGCTTTCAGTTTCCCCGTCAATTGCTATCTGACGGCAAGTACACACTTCGCATATCGAATTAGCGAGCGTCTGTCGCTTGCGGGCGACGTGGGATATTCGCACATGAGCAATGGCAGTTTTCGCAACCCTAATTTCGGGATGAATATAATCTACGCTCAGTTGGGAGCAAAATACGACTTCTTGGCTCACAACGCAACGATACGATACAACACTGAATATCATCCACCTGTAGCCCACGAAGCAAAAGCCGTGATATCGGGATTCTCTCGTGAAATACATTACAGAGATCACAAAAGTTTTTTCGTAGGCTCAGTACATATAGGCATCACCACCCCCATAACCAACTGGTATTCACTTGGTGGCGGAGTAGACGTTTTCTACGACGGAGCTTTCACGAAACGCCCTTCGAACGATAATCCACTGTTTACCAGATACAAAATCGAGGAAGATAAGTTTACCAATAAACTAAGAGCAGGTATAGCCGTAAATAATGAGGTGATAATGGGGCGATTGAGCGGTATTGTCGACTTAGGAATATACCTATACGATCCGATAAAAAACTCATACCCACAAACAAACAGCCGACGTGGAATATTCTACTCGTATAACATTAATAATGAGGACGGTTGGAACTATATCAGACTTGCAATACGGTACAAAATTCACAATAACATCGCTCTTCAAGGAGGAATAAAGCTACATCGGAATGTGGCGGAAATGCTCGAATTTGGAGTGGGTTACTTGCTTCCAATATACAGATAGACCAATACTCGCATACAACTGATTATCTGCATGTAACACCCATCACTTTTAGGTTGAACCCATTATCAATTCAAAATATAGTCGAATCGTATGGGCAAATTGATTTATTATTATTATCTTTGCACAAATTTTCTTACATAAATATATTATTATTATGACATTAGCAACAGTTTTATTACAAGCAGCTACAGGTTTCGGTGGCGGCAGTGCGTGGAGTACAATTTTAATGTTTGCCCTCCTTATAGTGGTATTCTACTTTTTCCTCATTCGTCCTCAGAGCAAGCGTCAAAAGGAAATTCGTAAGTTTCAAGACTCATTGGAAAACGGCAAAAGCGTTATCACTCAGGGAGGTATATACGGCAAAATAAGGGAAGTAAAAGACAATTACGTGATTCTGGAGATAGCAGACGGCGTAAAAATAAAGGTGAACAAAAATATGGTGTTCGATTCGTCGGACCCAGCCTCGACAGAAAACACAAAATAACATCGCAAGTCCCTGATAAACAGAGATAAACGTATAGAGCCAAAAGTAAAAAACACGATAGGAATCGTATATTCATAATTTCGTATTTAATTATGATTGACGTACTTAAAAAGATTGCCGGTATAATTTTCAGGAAACAGACGGCAATCTTTTTGTTTTTTTTACTGCTATCGGCAAACTTTTGGCTGATGCATTCGATAGGTAGCAACCGAGAGATACCTATCACATACACAGTAGAATACGTAAACCTTCCAAACAATGTAAAGATTACCAACACGCTCGAAAAGGAGATAAATGTATCGGTAGCCGATGCCAAAACATCTTTTGTAAAATACTTCTTTGTAAAACAGACTGAGCGTTTAGTAATTGATTTGAAAGACATTAACCGCAACATAAAATCGGGACGCAAGACCTATTCGATAGATAATATTGTAAAAAACGCTGTAAAAAACGACTTCGGAAAAGAAGCCAACATATCTAATTTCGCACCAAAAGTAATTGTCGTAGAATACGTTACCTTAGAAAACAAAAAAGTTGCCGTAGTACTCGACAGCGATATTCCCGTAAAAAGTCAATACATACTCTCTGATACTGTGGGTATATACCCCAATACTGTAACTATTTACGGCTCAATACAAGACATAAGTATGATAGATACGATAAGAATCAACGACTTATCGACAGACTCTCTAAGCAAAAGCAAAACAATATTTTACACATTCAAAAACGATAAAAGATTCTCTTACGACCCCGACGGAGTAAAACTGAAAATATCGATAGACAAATCGACCGAGAAGACTATGCCTATCGATATAGAATACAGGAATGTACCTGAGGGGCTCACTATGAAAGCATTCCCGCAAAAAGTTAATATAAGCGTAATAGTACCTATCGGCAAGTATAATGATCTGGATAGCAAAGACTTTACCGCTGAGATAGACTACAATCAACGTACGGCAGACAATCGTTGTCCGATAACGATTGTGTCGAAATTGTCTAACATAAAGATATTGAGAGTATTTCCACAAGAAGCGGAGTTTTCGCTGGAATACACGAAAGAGAAATGAGGCATGCCATAATGATAGGACTTACCGGTGGTATCGGAAGCGGTAAATCTATGGTTTCCAAACTACTGACAACATACGAAATCCCTATTTACGATTCAGATACAAGGGCAAAATCTTTGATGGAAACCGACGATAATATCATATCTTCCATAACGCAAATACTTGGAAAAGAAGCGTATACCGATGGCAAACTGAATAGGCGTTTTGTGGCGGAAGAGGTTTTTGCATCATCGTCGAAACTGTTGCAAATAAACTCAATAGTACACTCTGCAGTAATCGACGATTTTAGTCGATGGGCAGAGCGACAAGCGACAGACATATTGGTATTCGAGTCTGCCATAATATTCGAAAACGGTTTAGAGAAGTATTTCGACAAGATTATAGCTGTAGTAGCACCACAAAAATTGCGTATAGAGCGGGTAAAGCGGCGTTCGGGACTGTCGCGGAAAGAGATACTGAACCGCATAAAAAATCAGACATCGAGCAAGACACTCCGACAGCGAGCCGACTACGTGGTAATAAACGACGACCGAACGGCTATAATACCACAAGTGGAGCGAATACTGAAATCTATTTGAAAAGCAGGCGAAAAGCTTCGTCGATTTTACCGACAGGTACTACCTCTATCTTCGACTTGGGCTTCGATAGTTGCGAGAAATTGTATTGTGGTACAAGTATCTTACCGAAACCAAGCCGCTCAGCTTCGGCAATCCGATTTTCTATCCGATTGACAGGGCGTATCTCGCCCGACAATCCGACTTCGCCCGTCATAGCGATAGTTTTGTCGATAGCAATATCGAAATTCGACGACAATACGGCAGATGCCACCGCCAAATCTATGGCAGTATCGGTAACCCTAAGACCTCCGGCTATGTTTAGAAAAACGTCTTTTTGAGCGAGTTTGAACCCTGCTCTTTTTTCGAGGACAGCCAGAAGCATATTCATACGTCGTATGTCGAAGCCTGTTGCCGAGCGTTGCGGAGTGCCATAGGCAGCAGTACTCACCAATGCCTGTACCTCGATAAGAAACGGACGTATCCCCTCCAGCATAGCAGCAATAGCCACACCGCTCAAATCGCTATCGGTCTGAGATATAAGCAATTCCGACGGATTGCTCACTTCGCGCAACCCGCTTTGTTGCATCTCGAAAATAGCAAGTTCGTCGGTAGAACCGAAGCGATTCTTATTGGTACGCAAGATTCGGTAGATATAGTGACGGTCTCCCTCAAACTGTAAAACGGTATCTACTATGTGCTCCAGTAGTTTAGGACCTGCAATAGTACCGTCTTTGGTGATATGACCGATAAGTATTACCGGTATATTGGTCTGTTTGGCAAACTTGAGCAGAGCCGAGGCACACTCTCGAACTTGTGTGATACTACCCGGCGACGAATCGGCTGTCTCTGTGGCGATTGTCTGTATGGAGTCGACTATAACGAGGTCGGGCTCTACGGCTTTTATCTGAGTAAATATCTGTTCCAAAGAGTTTTCGCTCAATATGAAACAGTTGCTTTGCGGCTGTCCGATTCGTTCGGCTCTGATTTTCAACTGGCTGACACTCTCTTCACCCGATACATAAAGAATCTTTTTATCCTTCATATTCAGAGCTATTTGCAAAACAAGAGTAGATTTGCCTATCCCCGGCTCGCCACCTATGAGTACGAGCGACCCCAATACAAGCCCGCCGCCGAGAACCTTATTGAACTCGGCAGAAGTAGTGTCGATGCGTACTTCTCTGGTAATTTTCACATCGTTAATCAACTGTGGACGAGTGTTTTCGGCAACGTTTATATATCCGTGTGGAATCTTGTCGGGGACGGTCTTAGCTACTTTTTGTTCGACGAAAGAGTTCCAAGCCCCGCAACTCGGACATTTCCCATAAGCTTTGGGATAGTCCATACCGCAGGAAGTACATAGAAACACGACTTTATCTTTTGCCATACTACACAGAGAATCTTTTGTTTATCGACGGTATTATATCAATGGTACCTATCAGAATATTTTGGTATATTTGTGGCAATAAGGGCGTTCGCCTTTATTTTCGTAGTATTGTTGATGATAGTTTTCGGCTCTCCAAAAACGTGCTGCCGGACGCAGCATAGTAGCTACTTTATACCCTTTGGCTGTAAGAATATCGATATATTTCTGTGCTATATTTTTCTGTATATCATTGGCATAGAATATACAAGAAAGATACTGCTGTCCGATATCGGGTCCTTGTCCGTTGGTCTGAGTGAAATCGTGTGTCTCGAAAAAGAGACGCACCATATCGTCGTACGAAGTGACTGAGGTATCGAATACGACCTCTGTAGTTTCGAGATGTCCGGTAGTTTGAGTGCAAACATCTTTGTACGACGGGTGGTCGAGATGCCCGCCCATAAAACCTACGGTAGTATGTTTGACGCCATTGGCTTTCATGAAATAGAACTCCGTACCCCAGAAACATCCCGACGAGAAGTATGCAGTATCGGTATTCGGGATTTCGTCGGCTACAAACAGCATAGAGACCGAATTGACACAGTGGCGGGTCTGCTTGTCGGTAAAACCTTCGTTGAGAAAGACATGACCCAGATGCGCTCCGCAGCGGTTGCAGACGATTTCGGTACGTATACCGTCGGCGTCGGGAAGACGCTTTACGGCACCCTTTATCTCGTCGTCGAACGATGGCCAGCCACAGCGAGAATCGAACTTATCTTCAGACCTATACAGTGGCGTATTGCACCGACGGCATACATAAGTACCCGCACGTTTGTTGTTAAGATATTCGCCACTAAAGGGGCGTTCGGTATCTTTGTAGACGATAACCCGCTCTTCTTCGGGAGTAAGACTATTGTATTGCATTGTTTTATAATTTATTTCATTAGACTTATCGTTTGTATTGGTCTGCGACACACATTTATTTGAGCACAAGACGGTAGACAAGATAAACAATGTCGCTATTTTAATCGAGCTTTTCATGATGTTGCTTTTGGTTTTTAATATTTATAAACTGCCACACTATAAATATCATAAGGCACCCCGTAAGTACAAATATGGCAAGTTGTACCCACTCGCTATAAGACTTAAGAACGATAGCCATAAGGAAATACAAGACGGTTACAAACAGCAAGATAGCTGTAACTTGTTTATGTGAAAATCCTAAGCTAAGCAGCAGGTGATGAATATGATTGCGGTCGGCAACTAAAATCGACTTGCAGTTTCTGATACGTGTGATAGCTACACGAAACACATCGAATATGGGGATAAAGATAATAGCAATCACAGATACGGGAGCCACGGGGAAGTATAGCGAAGGGGCGGCGATAGGCGTCTTGTTGAGTTCGATAAACATAAACGCCATAAAAGAGATAATATATCCAAGCATAAGCGACCCCGAATCGCCCATAAATATCTTGCGTTTACTTCTGCCGAAAACATTGTAAAGGAAGAATACAGTAAGGGCTCCTACTACGGCAAAACCTATAATCGAGTACGAATACATCTGCATAAACAGAAACCATAAACTGAAAAACAGACAATACAATATACCAAGCCCCGAGGCAAGCCCGTCGACTCCATCGATAAGGTTGAGGGCATTTATCACAAGAGTATAGCACAGATACGACAGAGCGTAGCTCAATAGCGGATGAAGCTCGTATATACCCAGAATACCCGAAAGCGATGTGATACGAATATCGGCAAAATATATGAGAAAAAAGGCACAGAGCGTCTCGCCCACTATCTTCCAATATGCAGAGAGAACCAGGCGGTCGTCGATAAAGCCGATGACGAATATAATACAGAAGCCCACGAAGAGCGAAAATTTCATATTGCCCGATACGACCAAAGGAATAAAGACTACCAGCAGCGAAAGAAAGATATTGACACCTCCTATATTGGGTACGGCACCTTGGTGCGAGGTACGCTTATTGGGGCGGACTACCATATTCCGACTTTTGGCAAATTGCAGTACAAACGGCATCAATATAAGTCCGACCAAAAACGATACTGCTGCTGCTAAATAGGGAAATCTGACAAACAAATCAAACATTACTCCGTATTTTTTTATTGATTATTAAATATTTTGAACCCGATAAGCCTATCGTACTTAGCTCCAAACGGCGTATGGTACAATAATATTGCATACTCGTTGCGAGTCTGCCAAAAGCTTCCTTCGAACGGTATGAGCGACGGAGTCGAAGGCAACGACCGAGAGGCTTTGTGAGGCACGAACAGATACAAGAAACTGTATCCGCCCTGTTTGAGAAAGACGCTTTTACGGAAGATATTACGCTTGGTATCCAGCTCCATCTTCGAATTGTCGTCGAGGCGGTTATCGAACATATCGCCTACTATGTATATATCGTATCCATAATACTCCATATCGGCAGGCAAGACAAAATGTACCTGCATATAATCGGCGTTGTAGTCGGGGTCGTGATAGTTTTTGCGGTTGACGATATATCGCCCGTTGGCATTGCCGTAGTTGGAAGGCAGATACGACCTATTGCGAGCAGCGGCGGGCAAGGTATATACGTTGTAGCGGTCGGTTTTTATATCTATTTTGTCGATATCGCCGCTATAACGGTACTCATCGGAAAAGTCGATAAACCGATACTCGTTGCCACCCTCGAAGACAAGCTCGCCGATATTGCTATAGGTCTGCCGAGCGGTACTTACAAAGGTAGGGCGTAGGTTACGGACGGCGTTGTCGGTACGCCGATTCTGTATTATAGAGAGGTTGAGCTCGGATGTAGGGTTCTGTATTGGATAAGCTCCATTGTCGACCTCGACTTCGAGCTGCTGATAATGTGTATTGAAGCCTTTTAGCGTACTGGAGGTAACCTTAGACGATATATCTACAAGCCGTTCGGCGACGTAGAGACACACTACGGCATCGACCTTATCGAAACTGCTATCGTCGGAAATAAGGACGGCATAGTTGCCCGATACTTTGAAGCTATCGCCCTCACGCGGAAGGCTGAAGCGGTAATTCGTATAGTTTGTAAGGGTATTTTGCGACAGGTCGACGTCGTCGATACGATTGACCGTAAAGCCGTCGTAATACTCCATTTCGCCCAAGAGCGAACGCTGCCAGTTTCTATCGCAATGTATTATCTTGTAATAAAATGTGCGTTCGGAGAATACCATATCGTCGAAGCTCACCACGAGTCGGTGGTCGCTACCGAGCTCCAAGAGAGGAAAGCCCGTAATATCGTGTTCGGGATAGACCTGCAACGTCTTTATCTGCGGGTCGATAGTCTGTGTGCGGAAACTCTGCGAGAGCATTGCCGTGGAGCAAAGGATAGATATGAGTAGAGTCGGTATCTTCATTTCGAGTTTTGAGTGGTACTTACGGCTCTGCCGTCTTCGATGGCAAAGAGGCGGAAGTCGTTGTTGTTGTTGGCTATGATTTTATCGATATGTTCGCGGTTGGTATCGGTGATAAATATCTGTCCGAAGCGGTCTGACGATATCTGGCGGATAATATTCTCCAAGCGTTCGGAGTCGAGACGGTCGAATATGTCGTCGAGCAGTAGAATGGGGGTCTTATTCGAGTTTTTTTTCAAAAAGATAAACTGAGCAAGCTTCATTGCTACAAGATAACTCTTGTTTTGCCCTTGCGAGGCGTTTCGTTTGAGCGGAAAGCCGTCGAATATCATTTCGAGGTCGTCTTTGTGTATCCCTGCCGAAGTATAGCCGAGATATTTGTCGCGCTCGAGCGACGAGGCGAGCCGTTGTCGGAGGTCTGCCTGCTGCAATACGGAAGAGTAAGAGAGCGATACCTCTTCTTGTCTTTGCGATATGCTGCCATAGAAATCGCGGAAGACGGGTATAAAATCGGTAATAAACTCAGTCCTACGGGCAAATATCGGCTCTGCTTCGGTGCAGAGTTTGTCGTCGAGTATCTCGAGCAGAGTGCCGTCGATACTGTCGGGGTGTTTGAGCATAGCGTTGCGAGAACGAAGGGCGGCATTGTATGCCATGAGGTGCAGGAGATATTCTCGGTCGTACTGCGAGATGATTATGTCCATAAACCGTCGGCGTTCGTCGCTGCCCTCGTCGATAAGCGAGTTGTCGGCAGGCGATACGAGTACGAGGGGAATTTTTCCTATATGCTCCGAGAGACGTTCGTACTCTTTCTTGTCGTATAGGAACTGCTTTTTACGCCTATTCTTGACGGCACACGAGACAGTGGCTACACTACCTGAGTCGATATATTCGCCTTGAACCATAAAGAAATCGCTGCCGTGCCTTATAAGGTGGCTGTCTTTGGCGTTGAGGTGGCTTTTGCAGAAACTCAGGTAATATATGGCATCGAGCAGATTGGTTTTGCCCATGCCGTTGTTGCCCCAGAAGAGGTTCACCTTGGGCGAAAACGTAAGCTCGCACTCTTCGATATTTCGGTAGTTGAGTATATTTATTCTTTCGAGTATCATCTCCGATTCGATTTCTTTTTTTACAAAGGTAAGAAATAAGTATTTATCGGCAAAAAGGCTTGCCTTATTCGAGTACGAACATCGGAGAGGGTACCAAGCGGTCTAAGACCACAAAGAGTTTGGGCGATATATTCTTTTCTTTGAGGGCATCGCCGACGGTGCTGTAAGCGAGTTCGGGGGTATTGTTTTCGCCGCTTACGTGGCAAAGGAATAGATGTGTAAGGCTATCGTGCCAATTGTCGGCGAGGAATCGGGCTGTATGTTCGTTGCTTAGATGCCCCGTGTGCGAACGTACTCGCTGCTTGAGCGTATAGTTGTAATTGCCGTTTTTGAGCATCTCTTCGTCGTAGTTGGCTTCGATGACAAGATAGTTGGCTCGGGCGATATTGTCGGACACGTCGCGCGAGATATAGCCCAAGTCGGTAGCGATTACCAGAGTCTGATTATTGAACAAGACCGAATACCCCATTGCATCGCTTGCGTCGTGGCTTACAGGGAACGACTGCACGACGAAGTCTCTGATTGCTATTTTGTCGCTCTTACAGAATACTCGGCGGTTGTGGCTCGATATCTTGGGGGTGATACGGACATTGCTGTTGATACCGTCGAAGACTCCCTGCGTAGTGTAGATGGGGAGATTGTATTTCTCTGCTAATACACCGACATATTTGACGTGGTCGGTATGGGCATGTGTGATGAATATGCCGTAAATATGGCTAAAGTCGATACCATTGTCTTTGCATACCTTCTTGACAGTACGCACACTTACTCCCGCATCGATAAGGAAACCGTAATCGGAGGTACCGACGAAGTAACAATTACCGCTACTGCTGCTACCAAGGCTCAAAAAACAAAACTTATTATCTGTGGCTGGCATAATCTCTCTTTTTCGACTGATTCGTTTATCTCGAAAAAGCACGACAAAGGTACAAAAATTATCGTTGAAACGTGTATACGTTGTAGCGTTTTTTTAGCGGTTCGATTGTTCAATCGAGGTTTTGTGTGTTGGGTGGTAGGGGCAAGCCCCTACGTCTTAAATTGAATGTTATTTCTTGGGCGTTGCCCAAACCCACTTACTTTTTTGTCTTAACACAAAAAAGTAAGC
>CAJPNS010000042.1 GCA_905372135.1 Porphyromonadaceae bacterium
GAGCGAATCCCGCAAAGACGAACCACGACGTTTGCCAGCCTGCTACTTTTGCCAAAGCGTCCGTTTGCGAATAAACAAAGTGATTTACAACGGCTTGAGCAGCAAACATACCGATAGTTGCTCCCAGTCCGTTGGTCATCATCATAAACAGTCCTTGTGAACTCGAACGAATCGATTTGTCGGTCTCTCGCTCCACGAAGAGCGAACCCGATATATTGAAGAAGTCGAACGCTATGCCATAAACTATCATCGACAGCACAAAAGCCCATACTCCGCTGCCGGGGTTGCCCACCCCGAAGAGTCCGAACCGAAATACCCAAGCGAACATCGACATCAGCATCACCTTTTTTATACCAAATCGGCGGAGGAAAAACGGAATGAGTAATATACAAAACGTTTCGCTCATCTGCGACAACGAGATGAGTGCATTGGCATTGTTGGCTCCGAACGTATCGGCAAACTCGGGTATACTGCCGAAGCTGCGTATAAAATCGTTGGCATAGCCGTTAGTTATCTGCAGCAAAGCTCCCAGCAACATAGAGAAGATGAAGAATATAGCCATCGTCTTATGTCTGAACAGTACAAAGGCATTCAGTCCCAAAGCTTCTGCAAGCGATTTGCGGACTTTGCTCTTATCTGTCTCACATCGTGGCAATGTAAAGGCATACACGGCTAAAACGATACCCAAAATTGCCGATACCACAAACTGTATTGGAGTGTTTTGGAACGCCTCGCCGTCTGTCTTTGCAAAGTTGACAAACAACATAGAGCAGATAAAACCTATTGTGCCGAATATACGTATCGGCGGGAAGTGTTTGACCGTATCCAGATTCACTTTGCCGAGCGAGGTATATGCTACCGAGTTCGACAGAGCAATGGTGGGCATATAAAAGGCCACACTAAGAGTATATAGCGTAAACAGCGGAGCAAAAGCCACCTCTGCCCCACTCTGCAAGCAGTATAATCCTGCGGCAAACATAAAAGCTGCTGCCAGTCCGTGGCATATACCGAGCAGTTTCTGTGCCTCTATCCAGCGATCGGCGACTATACCCATAAGAGCGGGCATAAAGAGCGACACCAGCCCCTGCATTGCGTAGAACGTACCTATACTGCTACGCATAGCCTCGAGCCCACCCAAATATGCTCCCATAGAGGTGAGGTATGCTCCCCAGACCGCATATTGCAGGAAGTTCATAACTATAAGCCTTATCTTCATATTCAGTGTATTAATTTATTGTTGTGTTTGTCGCCTCGCCCGTTGTTCCGGCTTCTCGGCGTCGGTTTATCTCGTCGCGTATCTTTGCTGCCTCTTCGTAAGCCTCGTCTTCTACGGCTATACGCAGCTCTTCGTTGAGCTCTGCCAGCGACATATCCTGTATCGGCATCTTATTTATCAAAATCTCATTGGGATTGGCGACGAGATTTTGGAAAAATTGTTCGACTATATATTTCTCTACATATATAGGTGCCCCTGTCTCTATGGCAAGAGCCAAGGCATCTGATATACGGGTAGTTATCTCTTGTTTGTTGCTGTCTTGTATCAGTACTATTTTTGAGAAAATAACGTGTTCTTTGGCTCCGAATATTATTATCTCGCGTAGGTCTATCTTGTACATTTTGAAAATGTCGTTCATAACACTGTACGGCATAGGACGTTTGAATATTTTGTTGTTGAGAGCCGCCGCTATAAAATCGGCTTCGAACATACCCAAAACTACCTTCATCACACGATTACCGTTAGTTTCGCCAAGCTCTATGACACGGTAATTGTTGTTGTTTTGCGAAGTATAAATACTTTTTACGTATACTTGAATCAATTCTTTGTCTTGTTCCATCCATTAAATTTTATTGTAGACTACAATATTGATATATAGGTTTTTAAAAAAGTTGCGGCTACAATATATGCAACCGCAACTTATGAATGGGTTCCATAATTATTTCTGGTTCAACATCTGTACAGCAATATCGAATATCGTCGTATCGTCCAATGTTACCAATCCGCCATCGGGACCGGCTTCCAGATGAACGCCTATGGCACCTCCGTCTTTAAAGTTTTGTCCGCCGAAATAATTGCGAACTGTTTCTACATCAAGAGAAAGTTTATCGGCGATCTCCTGCATCGCTCCGTTTGGCAGACTATCTTTCAATCTACGCAATTCATTGAAACTTATTACCTTGCTCATATTACTATATATTATTTTTATAATCAAAATTCAAATGCTAATTTATAACATTTTATTCGAATGACAAAATATTTTTTTCTTTTTATCCGATACCAACATGATAAAAACGAAAAGAGATGCCTTTATCCGGAATAGACACCTCCTTTCTTAAGTCTGGTAATGTACCAATTATGTCTTTACAAAACGATTTTTGCAACCTTATTTTTACCCTCTCCTCCAAGTGTAACAATATAAGTCGCTCCCCTCTGTAAATCGCCGATAGTAACCGATGTTGCCCCCGGAGCAGCTTTGTACTTACCGACCAAATGCCCATCGACAGAGTACACGCACACACCGGCTGTGGCTGCTATATTTGCGTCGTCGATATCTTTCAATATCACTATCACCGACATATCGTTGTTGAGAGCAATGGTCAGATGTCCTGCATTTGCCTCATAATCCGTTTGGGTTTCGGATATATCGGTAACATCATCACATCTGAACGTTACATTTTTGCCGCTCTCTGCTATATTCCTTATAATTACTGCATTATAAGGCTTTTTATCGGAAGTCTGGGGGATAAATTCCGTTTTATTCGATGTACCCGGATATGTGTCACCCAAATATGAATTTGGAGTACCGTCTGCTTCTATAACATCGAATCGTAGATTTCGCGGATTGTTGTTTGGAGCGTTGTATTCCCAAGCATTTTTATCAAAATCAACTCGTGTCACCAACAGACCATGTCCAAGCTTATCTGCTCCTTCGGTAGAATATCCTTCTGCTTCCCATCCTACCCTCTGTTTGTTTTCTAACATATAGTAATATTTAGGGTCGGGTTCTCCTCCATTGAGGTTGTGTGTGCCGGTGGTAGTAATGATATAGGCTTTGTTTGTTGTTACTATCGGTTCCAATGTGTGATCTCCCGTTTGTCCGTTCAATATTTCGGGAGTAAGATATCCGAGGTAGAAACGTTCGTGTGCAAGCCAAGTAGGAGGCGTCCTACCTTCGTTGTTGTTGTTACCTGAGGTCATAATATCCCAGTCGCCTACGGTGAACGCATGTGAATTGCTTGTGTTATAATAGTCTGGCAAACCAAGCACGTGACCAAATTCGTGGCAGAAAGTACCAATACCACACATTATTCCCTCACTATTCAATTCCGAAGTACAAGCGTATACGTCTATACTTTTTCCATCCTTTGTGATAGCTTCTCCGCCCAATTCCCACTTGTGAGACCATACTGCATCTGTATTCGGAGTCTCGGCTTCATCAAAACCGGCATAGTACACAAATACCATATCTACTTTTCCGTCGTTATCGGTATCGAACTGCGAAAAATCGACATCATTGTCGGCTGCATTACAAGCATCTATCACCATCTACCTGGGATTCTTGTCATTACCCGATGCGTCATTGCCTCCGTAGTACGACATATTTCTTGGCAGGTCGTAAGGACCATATACTACAAATTCGGGGTCGAACTTCTCGAATGTACTTGCGCGGAAATAGTCGTTTGCAGAGCCTGTAGCTCCATTTTTGCTGTAGCCCAGTTCGTTTAGCAGAGCGGTAAAGTCAGCCTTAGCTGTTGTAGAGGTAAACTTTACATCGCTGAAATTCACCAATATCACCAGCCCTTTACGTTTACCAAGCAGCGGATTGGGAGTTCTCTGATGTTCGGTATCGCCCAGCCGCTGCTTTATAGCCTTTCTTACAGCGACTTCGGCTTCCGAAGAGATGCGTTCGCTATCCAACTTATTTATAAAAGCTCTCTCTTCGGTACCTCTGTTTTGATGAGCTACCACACCTGTCGAAACCAATACGTTGTTTCTGAGAATAGCGTATTCGTAGTCACCTTTAGCATTGACTACGAGCGGATAACCGTCTTCGGTAGTGTTATAATGAAACCACTCATCGCCACGTTTGAAGATAGTGAGCGTATTGCCGTCGGACTGCACGACCTTGATAGGATACGGAGATGCAGGGGTGGCAAATATTTGGGTTGCAAATACATATAGCAACAACACATAAATAATTTTTCTCATAAAATACTTGTTTTACTCCTGTTTTTTTGAAACTCGCAAAATTAATATTTTTGCAGTACAAATAGATTCAAAAAAGACGTTCTTCCTATCCTACACACCAACACCTTTATTATCAACTCTTTTTACCACTAAAAAACAGCCCCACAAATGTAGGCAGGCAAAAATTCATTACCCAAAACATAGTGCTTGCTGCGATAATGGAGATAGAGCTGACCGAATAACGACCGAAAATCAGTATAGCCCACGAACTGCGGACTGCAACCTCGAATATGTTTATCAGAGGAGTAAAGGTAAGAAAGAGGTAAAATACGTTTACCGCCACAATAGCCTCTATCACAGCGACATCCAACCCAAAAGCAACGAGTATAAGTAAAAACTGAGTGCTGAAAGCGAAATACTTAAGCAGCGATACCGTAATAAGTTTTACCAACTGACTCACAGTGGTATAGTACAGCCCGTTGCCTATCTTACGTACAAAACCGAAACGGCTCTTTTGCATAAACACTCCGACAGAATGTATCTTCGACACAAACACCACTGCCAAAAGCAAGAGCAGTACCATCGCGACAAGTATTTTAGTGTAGTCGATAGCCGAAGAATCGGAGTTTTGTACAAAAAAAAACAGACTCACAAACCCACAGGCAGCGACAACCATAGTCTGAACAATACTGCCGACAAAGCCCATAGCAACAGCCTGAGTACGACTACCTTCTGGCAGCAGCAAGGCTCTGGTAGGATACTCCCCTACCGAATTGGGCGTAATGAAAGCACCCGTATATCCGAAAAGTACGGACGATAAAGCTTTAGCAAAAGGAAGCGAGACAGTGTTACGAAGTGCCGTTTGCCACTTAATACTCTCTAAGACAATATTAACAGGCAACAAAGCAACAGCCACAACGAGCAACAAAAATCGCTGACGGGAAGCCTTACAAAAATGCTCTAACACGATATGTGGATTGTCTATACTCAATACCTTATAAACCAAGAATATAAGGCATAGTATTACTATCGCATAGCGTGCAAGACGGTAAAGTGACGTTTTTCTCAAAACATGCAAAAAATAAAATTATGGCAAAATTAATAATATCTTGCCATAACTACACATATAAATTAGGATTGAAAAGTGTTATCCGATATAAATCAAATCATTACGGAGCAACAAAAGTGAACTGACTATCGTTTATCGATAAGTCGAAACGACCGTTTTTGATCACTTCATATCGTTCGCCATTTTTGAACTTACAATCGAAAGTTCCCGATAGTATCACTGCCAAACGCTGCCCGTCGACATTAAGATTTTGCGCCCGTTTTATGAAGAGATTTCCATGCTGTAGGTCGAGTATTTTTTCCGCCTTATTGGGTTCGTATAGTTTTATCTGGCAGCCTGCTGCCTTCATATCTATCTGTGTATTATGCAGTTTCAACAAATTCTTATACGAGTTGCACTCTTCGTAAGGGAATACGAAAACCATCGACATCAGACGAGTCGAATCCGCATAAGAACGGAATGCGTCTATATTGCCATAATCCTTTACTCCACTGAGAGTAAGCTCTATATTACCATTCTTGTATATTATCTTCATGGGCACTACATGTTTATTTACTACGAAATAGTTTTTTTCGTACATAGCACCGAAAGTATTATAGCCCGACTCTGTATACGACGGTAGACCAGGCTCATAAGGGTCTCTTATGAATATAAAATCGTCGGTAGGATCGACTAATTTGGTACATCCGCCAAATATAATGGCCAAGCCCAAAATACACATTAAACTTCTGATTTTCATAATATTATTAGTTTGTTTATGTCAATGATCTAAGATAAATATCGCAATAACGTTTAACGTTTACAAAGCTATCGGTATTTTAAGCGAAGTAGCTATACCGATTACTCCCGTACCCGACGATTTCGAGAAAGACGATATCATATATTCTCCAAAAGAAACCATCGGAAAAAGAACTTCGAAATTAGCCGACGGATAGCCAGCTTTGCCTATTTTCAGCCCGATACCGGCATAATAGTAGCTCGAAAAATTGTCAGGACGAGTAAGTGTCTCTTTTACAGAGTCTTCGTATCTATCGGCAAACTCATTATACATATCGATATCGGTATTGGTGAATGTAGCGAAATTAAACATGGCTCCAACAAGAAAATACTGCCGTACGAAATGGTCTCTGCGTCTTGGATATAGGCGAAATTCGAGCGGAATACCGAGCTTGTATACGGTCTGTTCGATACGAGCTATTTTGAGATAATTCGTATTATTTTGGTCTCCCTTTATTTGCCACAAAAAATAGTTGTAATTGGCATCAAATTGGTCTTTATAGAAAGACAAGCGAAATCCGGAGGCAACACTAAAACGCTCAGTAAGTTGATATTCGGGCTTCAGAGTAAAGTAAGTCGCATTGATGACATTTCTGTAGTAATATCCCAACCGCCTATAAGAGTCGTACTTATCGTAATACAGGTTAGCCTGACGTACCTGCGACGGAGTCTCCATATTCGAATTCATATAATGCGAACCAAGCTCGACACCTATTTTGAGGCGTCCTAATATAGGCTCTTCGCTCTGTGCCATTATATTATTAGTCAATAAGATAAGGCAAGCAATAAATGTAATAGTAATCTTTTGCATAATCTATTTTTTATAAACATCTTACACGTAGATGACGATAAAAAACAGATATGTTGCAAAATATTCTACATAAAAATATGCTTATTTCTTATGATTAGTCTTTATGGCTGATTTTGAGGCTAAAAAATCGTTGCGTTTACCGGAAAACATATCGTACCTGCAGAATTCGCACGGCAGACTACCATTGAGGAGATTTATCTTAGCCGAAGGCTTGAGCCCTATGGCTTTCATAAGATTTTTGTTGGAAGATATTATCCAAGCAGTCGTACCCTGACAGCGATGTTTGAGTAGGGTGCCTATGTTGTTGTATAGCTTAACAATATTGTTTTCCAACAATCGTTCGCCATAAGGAGGGTCTGATACGATAATATATTTTTCTTTAGGAGGTTCGAAATCGACGAAGTTACCTACTTTCAACTCTATATATTTACTCAATCCCGCCGATTTCACATTTTTCTGAGCTATCTCTATTGCCCTCGGCGAGAGGTCCGAACCATATATTTTATAATCGAAACTGCGGTCGAGACTATCATTGTTTGATATCTCTTCGAATAGGTCGGGGTCGAAGTCTATCCAGTTTTCGAAAGCAAAATGTTTGTTATATATCCCAGGCGGTATGTTGAGGGCAATCAGAGCAGCCTCGATAAGCAACGTACCCGACCCACACATAAAATCGACGAAATTGCTTCTGCCGTCCCAGCCGGCAAGCAGCAGCATACCTGCGGCTAATGCTTCGTTCATAGGGGCTTTGGTCTGTACCACTCGATAGCCTCTCTTGTGCAGACTCTCTCCCGACGAGTCGAGAGCGATGGTACAGACATTGTCGGATATGTGGATATGTACCGATATATCGGGGTTGGTAAGGCGTACCGAAGGACGTTTGCCATACTTTTCGTTGAAAAAGTCGACGATAGCGTCTTTGGTGCGATACGATACGAATAGAGAGTTTTTGAAATTGTCGGATGTTACCACAGACTTCACCAAAAGTGTCTGGTCGACAGCCATATAGGTATCCCAATCTATTTTTTTCACCTCTCTGTATATGGTATCGGCATCGGTAGCCTCGAAAGTTCGAATGATTTTCAGCACTCGAGAAGCAGTCCTAAGCCACAGATTGGCACGATACATAAGGGCTAAATCACCCTCGAACGATACGGCTCTATGCTCTTTCTTTACGTTGTCGGCACCAAGTCTTTTTACCTCTTCGTACAATACGTCTTCGAGTGACTGAAATGTCTTTGCGATATATTTCATTGATTATAAGTTGCTTTTTTCATTTTTGCGATATAATCGACATTTTCACCTCAAATGTACGACTATAATTTTCGACCCAGCCTACTAAGGCAAATTTTATATTACTACTGCCGAAAATATTTTTTACTACACTATATATATGCTTGATATTGAGATCTTCGACAACATAAAACGATGTCTCTCCACAGAACTTATTGCGAATAGCTACCTCGCCCGCACAAATATTGGGCAGAGTGTATACGAATAGCGACGGCGACGGGTAGTAATCGTCGTTGGACTGTATAGTCTTCTGATAATCAATATCCACGGCAAGAGACGACGAAGAGTTGAAAAACACAACAGCTACATCGTCGCGCGGTATAAAGCGTTCGCAGTAGCCATCCAGAAGTCTTTCGGAGGCTACGAAAGCCATTTTCGAGAGTGAATCCATCTTGAAAAACTTCGGGTAGTCTACCCCTAATCGCCTGTATTCATCGACGATTTCTTGCTGGTCGTTGAAGGTAAGACATAGGTGCCGTTCGATAGTAAGCCCCATAAATCTATAAGCGGGTATAATCTATAAAAAACTGATTGTTTGGAGTATACGGATTGCTATTTTGCTCTGGGATGAGCTTCGTTGTACTGTTTTTGGAGCTCTTTGAAAGAGATATGAGTATATACTTGAGTAGCAGCAAGCGAGGAGTGTCCCAAGAGCTCTTTTACGGTGTTGAGCTCGGCTCCGTTGTTTAGTAACGTAGTAGCAAATGTGTGTCTGAGAGTATGAGGCGAGCGTTTTTCGTTGGTAGTAATCTTACTTAGCTGTTTTTTCACGATATCGTATAAAACCTTATCGTATAGCTGTTTACCATTACGTCTTAGAACAAACAGATATCCACCACTATAGCCTACCTCTCTGTTTCTGCACTCGATATATCGTTTTATCTGATTTTCAAGCTCTTCTCCGAAAGGTATGATACGCTCTTTTTGCCTCTTTCCGAATATTTTTATAGTCTTACGGTCGAAGTCTATATCTTTGTCTTTCATATCTATAAGCTCTCTCCTGCGTACACCTGTCTGATACAGAATTTCTATTACCAGAGCGTCGCGCTGTTCCTCGAAATCCTGGTCGTCCATTACCTTGGTGGTCTGTAGTTTATCTATATCTTCTTCGGAGAAAAACACAGGTAAAGTCCTTATAAGCATAGGGTTGATGACAGTAACTGGATTGGCATCGACAATATTCTTTTTCATAAGATATTTGTAAAACATCTTTACCGAAGAGAGTTTGCGACACACAGTACGAGCCGACAATCGACGCTCGAACATACTTGCTACCCACGACCGAACATCTTCACGTTCAGCCTTTTCGATAGCATCACTATTGTTTAACTGAGTATAATACTCTGTAAACTGCCCTATATCGTTAGCGTACGAAGAAACTGTATGAGCCGAATAATTCTTCTCATACAGCAGATATTTCAAATACTCCTCCAGCATACCCTCCGGACGACTATTATTCTTCCTTAGTCTGAAGTTGCTGAACGTAGATAGCGTGCATTTTAGCTTCACGCTTTACGACCGATGGCTTATCGAAAGCCTGACGGCGACGCAACTCTCTGACAACTCCTGTCTTTTCGTACTTACGTTTGAATTTTTTCAAGGCTCTTTCGATGTTCTCGCCTTCTTTAATTGGGATTATAATCATTTAATTTAGACTTTATATATTATAATTTCTTCTATATCTCCGTATGCGTAATACACTAAAATTACGACGGCGCAAAATTAATACTTTTTTCTTATCCGACAAAAAATAATTCGGCATTTTTTCAGCAACAATTGTCACTCTTATATCACCGTATAGTCAATTCCTAATCTTGAGCCGCTCCCACCAGCACAGCGGGAAAATACGCCACACGGCTACAACCAGCCGATATCTCCAGTCGATTATAGCGGTACGCTTCTTTTTCTTTATAGCTCGCACGATATGTCGGGCTACGTTTTGCGGCTTCATTAGCATAGGATAGCGCTTCTGGTCGTTGAGCAGGTCTGTATCGACAAACCCCGGAAGTATATCCGTAAATTTGATATTCAAGTGCTTGATATGAGCCAACTGCGCAAGCGACTCCAGATATATACTTTGCATACGTTTAGTAGCCGAATACGCGGGAGCTACACCAATACCTTTGGTACCTGCTATCGAACTGATAATAGCGATATGTCCGGCTTTATCGGGAATTTGCTCGAAATACTTGTATACCATATTTATCATTCTGACGAAACCTAAACCATTGGTATACAATGTATCGAGTTCTATTTCGGTATCCAGATTCGGATTCTGTTTACCTACGCCCGAAGCGTGAAAATAGAGGTCTATCCCACCCATAGCGGATATGAGCTCTTGCAGGCGGTCGGGAGCATCGTCTCGGCAAATATCGATAGTCTGCATAAATACTCTATCGGGAGCTAATCTTCGCAACTCTTCGAGTCTGTCTTCTCTACGTCCGGCTACACCGATAGTCCAACCATCGTCTAAAAGTAACTTTGCCACCTCAGAACCGATACCCGAAGTAGCGCCGACAATTACAGCCTTGTTCATCTGTCTTATTAACCTATAAAAATTCGTGAGGCGAAATTAATAAATATTTTCCACATAGGCAAAACACGAGAGTAGAACTCCTAACCCTCTCGAAACTACCCATATACAGTCGAGACACAGTAACCTAACCATCAGTTACTTATTCAACAACACTTTATCGATAGCCTCTTTCAAAGCGTTTTTGGGCATCGCTCCTTGAGCCAGCTGAGGAGCACCCTCCATAGGCACAAATAGCAAAGTAGGTATCGACCTAATACCGAAAGCGGCAGAAAGTTCTTGCTCTTTCTCGGTATCTATCTTGTAAATATAGATACTATCGCCATATTCGGCGGCTAACTCCTCGAGTATGGGAGCTATCATCTTGCAAGGTCCGCACCAAGAGGCATAGAAGTCTATTACGGCCGGTCGGTCGCCAAGATATTTCCATTCGTTAGGTGAGGTCTCATAGTCGGCTACTTTAGCGAGAAACTCACTTTTAGTAAGATGTATTGTCTGCATTTTTTTCTCTTTATTATTTGTATTTTGTTGATTATCACTGTCTGAATTGCGGCAACACGATACTAAGACCATTACCGCCGATAAGATAAAAGCATATTTAGTTTTTCTCATATTAACCTCTGATTTAATTACTATTATATCAATAAAACTCTAACATTAATACTTCGGTGCAAAGGTAATATATTCTCTTCAAAAGTGGATAGCGATAATAAATATCATTATTCCCGAAAAAACTTCAAACAATTAAATTACAATCAATAAACCACACTCATTGAATCCTAAACGCCGATACCATACTTTTATATTTTTAGCACAAAAATCACAGAAAGATAGTATTGCCGTAAAAACAAATACGATGTATTTTCGCGAAATTTATCAATGAGTTATAAACATAAAAATTTAATCGTAATATGTATTCTAAAAGAAAAATACTCGTATGTGCCCTTGTAGCGGGCTTATTATTTACTTTTGCTGCGTGTAAAAAAAATAATTCGGTAGCAGTGACTATTGTAGCTAAATCGGAAGTTGCCATAAACGACTATTCGGACTTCACGGTAAGCATACAAGACCTTCGTACAGAGAAGACTACCGAATACAAACTAAACTCCGAAGGGAAGTGCGAAGTGATGCTCGACAAAGCTTCGTACACCATAAGTATCAGCGGTAAAGTAGGCGGTGACTCGTACTATGGAGTCGTAGAAAATCGCTCCATAACTCAGAAAGAGACGCTTGAAATAAAGCTAACCAATACCGTGACACAACAAGACGGGCTGATATTCAAACAGCTGTTTTTCAACGGCGAAACCAATAGCGGGCAAATGATGCATCCCGACCAATATATAATACTTTACAACAACACCGACAAAGTAGTATATGCCGACGGTATCACTTTCGGCACGTCGATGCACAGCACACCAATCGGAGAAGACGTATTTACCAAAGAACTACCCGACTATGTCGTAGCTCAGCAATTTTATGCTATCCCCGGCGACGGTACACAATATCCCGTACAACCAGGAGGACAGATAGTAATAGCTCGCACCGCTATCGACCATCACAAGAACTACGAAAATGCCGTAGACCTCTCGGGAGCCGACTTCGAAATTTATGAGCCCGATATGCCTTCCGATTTCGGAACAGACATAGACAACCCCGATGTGCCCAATTTGAAGATAATATTCACATACTACGGAATATTCAATATGCACCCGCGTGGCTTCCAATCGCATTTCTTATTCCGCCCCGACAAAGACTGGAAGACCTTCTTAGCCGAAAACAGATTCGAGTTTAAAGACAACAAGGGGCAGACTCAGTTTACACATAAAGTACCTACTGCTCTGATAATGGACGGAATAGAAACAGGTATGGAAGGTATGGTAAAGACAAAAGCCCTTCCTCCCTCGGTAGATAAAGGTATGAGCAAAGTAACAGGCTGCCATCGCCAAGAGGTAATAACCAGAAAAGAGCTATCGGGCAAAAAGTTACAAGACACAAACAACTCTACCGAAGACTGTGTACGCACTAAGGGTCAAACATCTTTCCCCAAAAAGGCATCGAAGTCGGGAGGAATGTTTAATATGCAAGCTCCCAAACCGATAGACAAAGTCTATACCGAAGCCGAATGCAACGAATTGTGGATTGGTAGCGGTAAAAACAACTTTTCGGGACGTTAGAAAAAGTCATTTTATCGGTACGTGGAGAAAAAAACGTCATACTCGGCAGCGAGACAGACAACAATTAATCTATCGGAATAGACATAATTGAAAGTATATTATTTCCCCAAACACCGAAAATAGAGTAAATCGGATATACCGAATAGATACGAAAGTTCGATTTGATGTATCCGATTTTTGTTTTTTATAAACACCACTATCACAGATAAAAAGTAAATAAGCAAAAAAATTACCACAACAATGCGTTTGATACTAAAACAGTTATTAATAGTATCGATACCGATGATATTACTATCGGCAGATATATTTTCACAGCAGAGCCGACCTAATAAAACCATTGTCTTCGAGGGTCAAGTGAAAAACAAAAAAACGGGCAAAGGCATAGGTTTTGCAGCCATTATGATCGACGAACTTTCGCAAGGTATAGCCTGCAATGCCGGCGGACACTTCCGACTACCGCATATAAAACCGGGGCGTTACAAGGTAGAAATATCGTGTCTCAACTACATACCGACGACGGTAGACATAGTACTCGACAGCGACACTTCGGTAGTATTTTGGCTGCAAGAGCAGAGCTATACTCTGTCGGGGGTAGAGGTGATGGCTACTTTCAGACCATCGAAAGGCAGCAATGCCATAATAGGACAGACCGCTCTCGAATATATCCAACCCGTATCGATAGCCGATGTATTCCTGCTACTGCCCGGCAATGTAATAGGAGGCAATTCGATGCATCAGTTTAACCTCACTACGTCGCGTCAGGTCGGCTCCGACAAAAACACATCGCTCGGTATGGGCTTGATAGCCGACGGCATACCTATCACAAACGATGCTACGAGGTCGCAGCTGTACGGCGTCTCGGGCGACGACAATGTAGACCGCACCATATACCGAAGAGGTGCTATCAATGCGGGTATCGATATGCGAAATATCTCTACCGACCATATCGAAAGTATCGAGATAATACGCGGAATATCTTCTGCCCAAGACGGCAACCTGAGTAGCGGAGCGATACATATCAATTCGCGAAAAGGGGTTACTCCGTGGAGGATAAGAGCTAAGGCAGACCCGCTAAACAAACTCATATACGTGGGCAAAGGCTTCAAGCTATCGGACAAAGCAGGTTCGTTGCATATCGGTATCGATGGGCTATCGTCTACTCCCGACGTCAGAGAGCGACTCGAAAGTTTCGTACGTGCAACCATGCAGGCAAACTATACCAACCAGATACTTACCTTCGACGACAAACCTCTCGATATATCGATAAAATGGAGCGGTACGTCGTCGATAAATAGCGTAAAGTCCGATGAACTTGTTGAAGAAAACGACGAATACTATATATCGAACTATTTTCGTACAATGCTATCGGCTACGGGTAAATGGCAGCTAAATATGCCTCTGATAAGCAGTATAGAGCTTACCGGCTCGGCAGATATTACAAGAGACATACTTGACCGTCACAAAATGGTACTAAGTTCGATGGGACCGATGAGTATGCCAATAAGCACCGAACCGGGCGAACACGAAGGAATATTTCTACCCGTAAAGTACTATTCGGACTATAAGATAGAGAATATCCCACTATATTTTTTCGCACGAATGAATTTAAATTCAATCTTCTACACGGGCAAAAAACTAAATCACAATATAATATACGGAGCGGAGATAAAGTCGAATAAAAATATCGGCACGGGAGCTATCGTAGACCCGCAACGTCCTCCCTATCCGGGCAATAATACTTTCATACGTCCTCGCCCCAATTATACGATACCTGCCATCGTCAACGGAGCTGTTTACCTCGAAGATAAAGCCACGCTCGAAGTATCGCGTAAGGCGAAAGCCGATATTCGCTTGGGAGTGAGAGCCACACACATGTTCAACCTTCCGAGCAATTATGTACTGAGCCACAAATTACTGATAGAGCCTCGCCTGCAGGCAGGTTTCACCATCAAAAGCCACACCGAAGGAGGTATACCTGTATCAAACACGTTTCGCATAGGCTATGGCGAAGAAAATAAGCTACCTACTCTCGATATGTTGTATCCCGATAAGCTGTATCGCGATTTTGTAGTATTAAACGCATATTACCAGCAACCCGACAGAGACCATCTGATAGTGAATACATACATAC
>CAJPNS010000043.1 GCA_905372135.1 Porphyromonadaceae bacterium
CCCATAAATTTATCGTCAAAGTTGTAATTGACCGTCTGCGAATCCCAATAGAATCGGATGAATGTAGCTTTTTTCTCGTTGTCTTCAGACTGGTCGGCAGTCCAGAAATATGCCTGACGCCCTTTTGCCGAATATCCATTGAAGTACTTACTTGTAGAGGTAGAGCCGAAGGGCTGAAAGTTGAGCATTGTCATGTTGTTGCCCGGCTGCAGAGTGCCCCCTCCCGGATTCGGAGGAGTAGTCCATCCATCTACACTTTTAAGCAATTCGCCTGCGGTAAACGAAAACGAGAAGTCTTCGTTCGGAGCAGACTGGAATGTGCTTGGCGAGATATATTCTACGAGTACGTTTATATGGTCTACTTTGGGGATAATCCATCCTTTGGGAGCCAGCGAGTCGTTGCTCGAAACGGCATACCAATTGTAGAGTCCGCCCATAACGGCGAGGTTAGTAGCTTCGTCGTTGTCGTAGACAGTATAGGCAGGCGATTTCGTAGCCTCCCAATCGTCTTTACTGTATCCGGTGGCTATGCTTACTCCGTTAGCGAAAGTCTTAGCTCCGAGATTTTCTCTCATCCATATCTGTTTACCTACCTTCACGAGAGCATACGATTTGTGATTGTTGTTGTCGCGTTTATCTACGAGCAGATAGGGAGTCAATGTAGCTTGGCTTGCGTTGGCTATTTCGGTGTAGCTCACGGTGCCATCGGCAGCAATGAATATTTTGCCCGCAAATGTTCCTGCCAAGTCGGTGCGAGTGGCTCTGCCTTTGGTCTGCTCGAAAGTGATGCTCTGATTGGCATTGCAATTGTAGCCATTGGCGAAGTCTACGGTGCCGTCGACTTTAATAGCGTAGAATACGAAAAGACGTTCGGCGCCGGTGGTGGTTACCACATATTCGTAAGAGACAACACCCAAATTCCGATTTCCGTCAGAAACGATCAGTAGATTGCTGCTATTGAAAAGATTTTCCGAAAGGTTCGAAATACTCACCTGTGCATCGACATTTGCAGAGCAGATGAAAACAAATAAAATTAATAGACTCTTAGCTATAAAAGAGCGATTGAAATGTGTGTTTAGAATAGATTTTGTCATATAAAAAACTTATTTATTGGTTATGTTTTAAAATTACGGCTGCAAAACTACACAAAAACAGAGAGCCGACAAGTCCGTAGCCATTGTTTTTCAGATATTTTGTTTAACATTACGATACTCTAACACCGCCAAAACCTCGCGACGAGGAAAAATAATACCCGCCACTACATCTACTTTTGACAACGAATAATCATCTGTTTATCAATAGACAAACAAAAATAAGAATAAATCGATACGGCGAGCCCGTCAATGAGCTTCGAGCCAGTTATGACCGATGCCGACATCTACGATGAGCGGTACTCTGAGGCTGGCGGCGGTCTCCATAGCGTGTTTGACAGACTGCCGAAACTCGTCGACCTCCTCCGTCGGTACGTTAAATACCAACTCGTCGTGTACTTGCAGCGTCATTTGGCTTCTGTAGTTGTGGTGTCTTATTGCCTCATCGACCTTTATCATAGCTATCTTGATAATATCGGCAGCCGTGCCTTGAATAGGAGCATTTATGGCTATTCGTTCGGCGAAGCCGCGTACTCCGGCGTTTTGCGAATTGATGTCGGGCAGGTACAGCTTGCGTCCGAAGAGAGTTTGTACGAAACCGTTGCGGCGAGCCTCTTCGATGGCTTGCTCCATATATCGTTTTACGTCGGAGAACGATTCGAAATATCCGTCGATGAGAGCTGCCGCCTCCTTACGGGGTATATCGAGCCTCTCCGACAGCCCGAAAGCCGATATGCCGTAGATGATACCGAAGTTTGCGGTCTTGGCTTTTCGTCTCATATCGGCGGTAACCTCTTCGATAGGCACTTTGAATATACGCGCAGCTGTAGCGGCGTGGATATCTTGCCCCGAAGCGAAGGCGGAGAGCATATTGCGGTCGCCGCTAAGGTGTGCCATTATACGCAGCTCTACCTGCGAGTAGTCGGCAGAGAGCAAGACACAGCCAGGCTCGGCGATGAATGCTTTGCGTATCTCGCGTCCGTAGTCGTCGCGGACGGGGATATTCTGCAAGTTGGGATTCGACGAGCTGAGTCTGCCCGTAGATACTACCGTCTGGTTGAACGACGTATGTATCTTGTTTGTCTTCGGGTTGATGAGCTTGGGCAGAGCTTCGACGTAGGTGCTGAGTAGTTTCTTGAGTCCCCGATGTTCGAGTATCAATTTTATTATTGGGTGGCGGTTTCTGAGCTTTTGTAGCGTCTCTTCGTCGGTACGGTACTGTCCTGTCTTGGTCTTGGAGGGCTTCTCCACTATCCTCAGCCTCTCGAAAAGCAGTTCGCCTATCTGTTTTGGCGACGATATATTTATTGGAAGGTCTACGTAGGCGAGTATCTCTCTCTCTATCTTCTGTAACTCTCTTTTTAGTGTCTCGGCATACGAGGCGAGGGCGAAGTCGTCTATCAGTACGCCGTTGCTCTCCATCTTGGCGAGTATGGGCACAAGCGGCATCTCTATGTCGAAAAATAGGTTTTCGAGCGAACTCTCGCAGAGCTTCTGTTGGAAAATATTTTTGAGCTGTAACGTAATATCGGCATCCTCGCAGGCATAGTCTTTGAGCTTGCCGAGCTCTACCTTTCGTATGTCTTCGATGGGTTTGCCGCTCTTTTTCGTTTTGTCGTCGTCGAACAATTCTCCGAAATGAATGGTGCGATAGCCTAGAAAAACCTCTGCCATATAGTCCATATTGTGCCTCAATTCGGGCTGCAGTAGGTAATGGGCTATCATAGTGTCGAACATCCGTCCGCCGACGCCGATACCGTAGTTGCCGAGCACCGAGATATCGTACTTCATATTTTGTCCTGTCTTCTCTATGCTTGCGTCTTCGAGCAGCGGAGCGAAACGCTTCAATATCTCTTCCGTCTTTTGTTTGTCGTCGGGCAGAGCCACGTAATATGCCTTCTGCGGTTCGACGGCAAACGACAAACCTACTATCTGTGCCTCGAACGTATCGAGCGACGTGGTCTCGGTATCGAAGCAGAAAGCACTATGGCTGCCGAGTATCTCTATCAGACGGTCTATCTCGTCGTCGGTCTGTATCAGAATATACTCGTGCCGAGTATCGTTGATAGTTTTTAGCGTAGGAATAATATCTGTCGTGTCTTTGGGGCTTTCGTTGGTGGCTTTCTGTATCGCCGATGTTTGTTCTTTGGCTTGAGTATCGAAGAGCGAACCCTGTGTATGGGAGGTCGTCTCCTGCTTCACGATGATGTCGCCGAGCTGATGTCTGTGAAGCAGAGTGCGAAATTCGAGTTCGGCGAATAGCTCTCTCATCTTGCCCGTGTCTGAGGGTTTTCGCTTTATATCTTCTATCGAAAGGTCTATCGGTATATCGGTCTTGATTGTTGCCAAGAATCGCGACAATACTATTTGTTCTCTGTTCTGTACGACCTTTGTCTTCAATGCTCCCGTCAGTTTGTCGGTGTTGTGCAGTAGGTTGTCGATGCTGCCGAAGTCTTTTATCAGTTTTGTCGCCGTCTTCTCGCCCACACCGGGGCAACCGGGGATATTGTCCGAAGTGTCGCCCATAAGCCCCAGTAGGTCTATCATCTGTGCGGGACTATCGAGTCCGTACTTTGCTTTTATCTCCTCTACGCCGAGCACGTCGAACCCCGCCGAACCGTATCGGGGCTTGTATTGGAATATGTTCGTATCCACCAATTGGGCGTAGTCCTTGTCGGGCGTCATCATATACACGCCGAACCCTTCGCCCTGCAACCGTTTTGCCATAGTACCGATGACGTCGTCTGCCTCGTAGCCCTCCATCTCGAATATACCGATACCGTAAGCCTCGATGATACGCTTTATGTACGGTATTGCGTTTTTTATGTCTTCGGGTGTCTTTTGTCGTTGTGCTTTGTACTCTTCGTATGTCTCGTGTCTGAATGTTTTGCCTCCGGGGTCGAAGACGATGGCTATATATTCGGGCTTTTCGTTGCGTATGAGTTCATCGAGGATATTGACAAACCCGAAGATAGCCGATGTGTTGACTCCTTTCGAGTTTATTCTCGGATTTTTCAGAAAAGCATAGTACGAGCGGTATATGATGGCGTATGCGTCGAGCAGGAAGACTTTGTCGTCGGTCGGTTGTACAGTAGTCATAAGTGTCTTTTATTTGTAAAATACTTCTTCGATGTGCTTAAACAGTTTTTGCTTTACTTCGTCAATGTCAAGGCTTTTGCCGAGCTCTTTTTTCATCGATGTTACGCCCCTGTCGGTGAATCCGCAGGGATTTATCCTGCCGAAATAGCTCAGGTCGGTATTGACGTTCAGAGCAAAGCCGTGCATCGTAACGTATCGGCTGCTCCTGACACCGATGGCGCATATCTTGCGAGCCTTGGCAGGCAGTGCGGTATCTATCCATACGCCTGTCCCCTCGGCGGAGTGCCCGCCCTCGATGTCGTAATCGCCAAGCAACCGTATGACAGCCTCTTCGAGACGTGTGATGTACTCCCTCAGACCTATGCCGAGGCTCTCGAGGTCAAATACGGGGTAGCCTACGATCTGCCCGAAGCCGTGATACGTAATGTCTCCTCCGCGGTCGGTGCGGTAGACGGGGACAGTGCCGTCGTCGATGAGCATATTGCCTGCGTTGCCGCTCTTGCCGATGGTATACACGTGCGGATGTTCGCAGAAAATGAGATTGTTCTCTGTCGGCAAGTTGTTTTGTTTATTATCGATTTGTCGGTCGAAAATCTCCTCCTGCCTCCGCCAAGCCTCTCGATAGTCTATCGTGCCCCAATCTGTGAGGATAATGTTTTTCATCGTAGGGTAATGTTTTTTTAATGAGTTCGATTTTCAAATATCCAAAAGTCCTTCGGGCAGTTGGGTGTAGATGATTTTTTTTGTATTGTCTATCTTGGTTATGAATGCCTCCTGTGCGGGGATTAGTCTGTCGCTCACTGCCATAAGCGTATTGACGGTAGAGTCGTCTATGGCTGTTACTTTGCCTATATCGCCGTAGGTGCGGTCTACGACAGTAAAGCCTATCAGAAACGACAGTCCGTACTCTACATCGTCTTCCCCACAGTTTATAGCCTTGTCTGTAAGAATCTCTTTGCCACACAAGAGTCGTGCCGTACGTTCGTCCGTTATCCCTTCGAGGTGCACGAATGCAGAGAATTTGGCTCTCCCCCTGAACGAATCGATAAAAAACGGTACCAATATGCCTTCGTCTTCGATAATAAAGTATTCGGGCAGGTTATCGTCGCCGAGCACGAGCGAAAACTCACACAGAATCTCGCCTGCTATACCGTGTGGCTTTATAGTTTTGCCTATCGTGGTCAAATCGTGTCGTTCTATCATTTGCAGAAACCGTATTAATTAATTCGATACTTCGACGAGTATATCCCGCTACATTTTGCAACACAAATGTACATCAATTTTTTGTATTAAAAGATACAATTATGCCATGCCGCCGGTAACGCCTCAACTTATCTCGCTCCAATTGACCTCTTTGCGGTCGAGCTGTCTTAGGCGGTCGGCTATTATTTTATTATCGGGGGCTTCGAGTCGAGGGTCTCGGTCGAGTATCTGTTTCGCCGTATCGCGGGCAGCCTGTAATACGATACCGTCGCGGGCGAGGTTGGCTACGTGCAGTTCGAAAGGCAATCCGCTCTGTGCCGTGCCTTCGAGTTCGCCCGGTCCACGTAGCGTAAGGTCTGCTTCGGCTATCTCGAAGCCGTTGTCGGTCTCGGTCATTATCTGCAGACGACGTAGCGAATTGTCGGATATCTTGAAGCTCGACATCAGTATACAATAGCTTTGTTCGGCTCCGCGTCCTACTCTGCCTCGCAATTGATGTAGCTGCGAAAGCCCGAATCGTTCGGCACTCTCGATGACCATCACCGAGGCATTGGGCACATCTACGCCAACTTCGATAACGGTAGTAGACATAAGTATCCCCGTCTGTCCGCTCTTGAAGCGAGCCATACGCTCGTCTTTTTCGGCAGGGGTCATCTTGCCGTGCAAGAAATCTATCTTAATATCGGGGAAAACCTCACACATAGCGTTGTATCCGTCTTCGAGATTCTTCAGGTCGAGCTTCTCCGACTCCTGAATGAGCGGGTAGACGATGTACACTTGTGCCTTATTATCGAGGCGATGTCGTAGAAATCGGTATAGGTCTCGACGTTTATTATCATAATAATGATATGTCTTTATCGGCTTTCGCCCGGGCGGTAGCTCGTCTATGACCGATATATCGAGATTGCCGTATACGGTCATAGCCAGCGTGCGAGGTATGGGCGTAGCTGTCATTACGAGGATGTGAGGCGGTTGGATATTCTTCGCCCAGAGTTTTGCCCGCTGAGCCACACCGAAGCGATGTTGTTCGTCGATGATGACAAAGCCGAGGTTTCGGAATTTCACCTTGTCTTCTATCAGGGCGTGCGTACCGATAATTATATCGAGCTCGCCGTTTTCGAGCATACGGTGTATTTGGTCGCGGTCTTTTTTCTTTGTAGAGCCGATAAGCAGCCGCACATTTATGCCCAGCCCCTCGGTAAGACGGGCGATACCTGTGTAGTGTTGGGTGGCGAGTATCTCTGTTGGAGCCATTATACACGCTTGGAAACCATTGTCGATAGCGATAAGAGACGACAGAAGTGCCACGATAGTCTTACCGCTACCCACGTCGCCTTGCAGCAGACGGTTCATCTGTCTGCCGCTTTTGAGGTCGGCGTGTATCTCTTTTATCACTCGTTTCTGGGCTTCGGTAAGCGTGAATGGCAGATTGTTTTTATAAAAATCATTGAAATGAATACCTACTCTGTCCATAACAAAACCCTCGGACTTCTCTTGCCGTGCGACCGACTGCCTAAGAATGCTCATCTGGATATAGAAGAGCTCTTCGAATTTCAGACGGCGGGTAGCAGCGTCGAGCAACGCCTGATTGCGTGGGATGTGCATATTGTATATAGCCTCGCGACGCGAAATCAAGCGGTATCGCTCTATGAGATACGGCGGAAGGGTCTCGGGGATGTCCACCTCTACGTTATTGAGCAGATTAGAGATAATATCCCGAAGGGCAGAGGAGTGAAGATAATGTTTCTTCATCGTATCGGTGGTGTTGTACATCGTGCGGAAGCCTATGTCGGCACGCCGATTTTCGCCCTCGTAAGGCTCTATCTCGGGGTGCGGCATAGTGAAAACCTTGCCCCAGCGTTTGGGTTTGCCGAAGACGATATACTCCTGCCCGACACTATACTTCTGCGTAACGTACTTTTCGCCTGCAAACCAGACAAGCTCCATCGACTCACTGCCATCGGTAAAATAGCCCACAAGACGCCTCGAACGCCCCTGCCCTTTCATCTCGAAGTCGGTGATTCGTCCGTGTAGCTGGACGTAAGGCATATTGTCCGATAACTCGGAGATACGGTAAAAACGGCGGACATCGATATATTTATACGGAAAATGCAGCAACAAATCCTCGAGGGTCTTGATGCCGAGTTCGGCAAAGAGCACCCCCGCCCTGCGTTCGCCTATCTTGGGAAGGAACTGTATCTTGCTATCGAGCTGTACTATTGTGGGTGTCGGCATATTTTTTCTCTCGTCGGCACAAAGGTAACAAATATTTTTCGCACGCTGCGAACACCTCTTTTTCGGGTAGAAAATATTGCTTTTTTTACGGCAAAAAAACATCTTTGCAAACGATTGGACACGAGGAGTTTCGGGAAACATCATTACGGTCGAAAAAAACGTCCTATCGTTTTTCCCAAAATGTCCTATCGTTTTCGCCAAAACATCCTATCGTTTTTCCTGAAACGTCCTATCGTTTTATTTTTTGATTGTTTATTGCTTTCGGGATGTTACAACCGTTATTTTTACACCTTTTACGTCCTTTTTCATTTGCTACCATTAAATAGGATAGTTCCTTGCGTTGTCGGCAAAGGTAACAAATATTTTCGACCTCACCCCGACGGCTGTCTTTTTACGATGCTAAAGGAGGTGTTTTTAGGATAGTTTTAGGTTCTTCGCAATCGATTAATTACAATATTATTGTAGAATGATATCTTATTTCAAAAAAAGATATCTTGTTGTCGAACTAAAAAACTTTCTTTACTTTTGTATTCGAAGCAAAGATGTAACAGACATAGAATTAATTTGGCGGTTACCGGTATAATAGTCTATAAACTCCAAATAAACAGAATCATGAAAAAGCTATGTTATTCGATAGGGTTAAGCGTACTGATAGTATTTGTTTTATTTGCTTGTGATAAGCCTAAAGTCGATAGTATACCTATATTATGCATCGGTATCGAAATCGTAGATAGCAACGGAAACAATCTGGTAGGGACAAAATTGTATGGAGACTCTATAAAAATATGGTCGACCAATTACAATATCTCCGCAAAACCTACGGATTCCATCAAAAATATATTGATTGTCAATATATCGGACAAATGTTGGCTCAAAGGACAGAACGATATAACTACTACAACCTACATCGGGTGGAATTCGAGAGATACCGATACTATTAGAGCCATTTTCGGACGACATGCCGCTTTTTATGTGTACGATAAGGTATATTATAACGACTCGTCAGTTGTCAACTCATTCAGACAAGCTGTATATTCGGATTATAATCCTAAATATGGTTGTTGCCGTATCCGAATAATCAAATAACGGCAGGCAACAAAAAGCTACTCTCATAGTTTTTTTATTAAGGTTGATTTTTTTGAACAAAATATGGTAGGCTATCGTGAAAAGGTAGCCTATTTTTAGTAGCGAAAGGAGGCGTTTAAATCTTTTTTCTTACATTTGTACTCCTATTTGAATAAACTTTTTTGTACAAACACATACAACAACAGTCATTATCATGCGTAAAATACCACCATCGGAACTAATCATCAACAGCGACGGAACAATATTTCATCTCCACATCAAACCATCGCAACTTGCCGACAAAGTAATACTTGTAGGCGACCCATCGCGAGTCGATACCGTAGCCGCACTATTCGACCACATCGAATGCAATGTCCAAAACCGCGAATTTCATACCATTACCGGTACTTTCAAAGGTAGCCGCATCACCTGCATATCGCACGGAATAGGCACCGACAATATCGATATCGTCGCCACCGAGCTCGACGCTCTGGCAAACATCGACTTCGACACCCGAGAAGTAAAGTGTGTTCTACGCCGACTTACCCTCGTACGCATCGGCACTTCGGGAGGTTTGCAGCCCGAATGCCCGATAGGTTCGTACGTCGTGGCACGTCGGTCGGTCGGTTTCGACGGACTTCTCAACTTCTACGAGCCTCACGACGGCGTAATGGACTTAGACTTCGAAGATGCTTTCTGCCGATATGTAGGCTGGAACAAGCGCCTGCCTCGCCCCTATGCCGTGCTTGCCGACGAGGAACTCGTCGAACGTCTCGGCTTCGATATGGTCAAGGGTGTTACCATCTCGGCTCCAGGGTTCTACGGACCGCAGGGCAGATACGTGCGGCTGAAGCCCGTCGACGAAGAGCTCAACCGTAAGATTGAGGCTTTCGAGTACGGAGGCGAAAAAATAATGAACTTCGAGATGGAGAGTTCCGCCCTTGCCGGGCTGGGTAAAATGCTCGGACACAGAGCTGTTACTATATGCCTTATCATAGCAGGCAGAGTATCGAAAGAGATGAATACCGACTACAAAGGCTCTATGGAGGGGCTTGTAGCAACTGTTCTCGATAGGCTGGTGAAATAAATGCATCGGCACGACGGCTATAATTACAAATTATTAATTACCTTTGCAATCCGAAATTTACCGACCGACAAGGTCGGTATTTTGGGAATATCGCCCCCGTAGTTTAATGGATAGAATGAGAGATTCCGGTTCTTTTGGTTGCAGTTCGATTCTGCACGGGGGTACGAAAAACATTATAAAACAACACATTTCTTTATAAAAACAAATCAATAAAATCATTATGAGTAAAATAAAAAAGATTCATGCAAGAGAGATACTCGACTCCAGAGGTAACCCTACGATAGAGGTCGATGTTATATTGGAATCGGGTGTGGTAGGACGTGCCTCCGTACCGTCGGGAGCATCGACAGGCGAAAACGAAGCTGTCGAGCTTAGAGATGGCGACAAGAAACGCTATTACGGCAAAGGAGTTACCAAAGCAGTCGACAATGTCAACGATATAATCGCAAGCGAATTGATCGGTGATTGTGCCTTGTGCCAACGCGAAATAGACCTCCGACTCATAGAACTCGACGGCACCAAGACGAAATCAAAGCTTGGAGCCAATGCCATCTTAGGAGTATCGTTGGCTGTAGCAAAGGCTGCAGCAGCATATCTCAATGTGCCATTGTACCGCTACATAGGAGGAGTAAATACGTTCGTAATGCCTGTGCCTATGATGAATATTATCAACGGAGGCTCGCACTCCGACGCTCCGATAGCTTTCCAAGAGTTTATGATTCGTCCTATAGGAGCTAAATCGTTCTCCGAAGCCTTGCGATATGGCTCTGAGGTATTCCATTCGCTCAAAAAGGTGCTACACGACAGAGGTCTTAGCACTGCCGTAGGCGACGAAGGAGGTTTCGCTCCCTCACTGAGAGGTACCGAAGACGCATTGAGATGTATAATGCAGGCTATCGAAAAGGCAGGATATACTCCGGGAAAAGATATTACGATAGCCTTAGACTGTGCCGCATCGGAGTTTTATAAAAATAAGATATACGATTACTCTAAATTCGAAGGACTTAGAGGAGCCAAACGCGACTCCAAGAGTCAAGTAGCATATCTCGAAAAACTTATAAAGAAGTATCCTATCGATAGTATCGAAGACGGTATGGCAGAAAACGATTGGGAAGGTTGGAAGCTACTGACCAATAAGTTGGGCAGAAAAAAGATACAGCTCGTCGGCGACGACCTCTTTGTAACCAACGTAAACTACCTCAAAAAGGGAATCGAGAAAGGTTGTGCCAATTCTATTCTGATAAAAGTAAACCAGATAGGTACGCTTACCGAGACACTCGACGCTATCGAAATGGCTCATCGTGCAGGATATACGACTGTAACGTCGCACCGTAGCGGAGAGACCGAAGATGCAACGATAGCAGATATTGCCGTTGCTACCAATTCGGGACAGATAAAGACGGGGTCGCTCAGCCGTTCGGACCGTATGGCTAAGTACAACCAACTCCTTCGTATCGAAGAAGAGCTCGGCAGACTCGCTGTATACGGATACGGTAAATAATACAGTCGCTCCATGTGATATAAACCGATTGCCTTTATACGAGGCTTTCGGTTTTTTTGTTTTTCGATGAATATACTATGGTAGTTTTTTATTACCTTTGCGAGCTAAAAATCAATATAAATCGCATTTTTTAATAAAGAAAAGATATGAGTTTTACAGATGTAATATCAAAAATTTTCGGCAACAAAGCCCAGAGAGATATGAGCGAAGTGCAGCCGATTGTAGAAAAAATCAAGGCAAAATACGATGAGTTCAGTTCGCTGACTGCCGACGACTTGCGTACGAAAATACACGAAATCAGACAGATGCTACAAGACGACGTAGCACAAGACAAAGAAGAGATAAAAAATCTCAGAGCCACTATCGAAGAGACCGAGATAGACAAACGCGAAAAGATATACTCGCAGATAGACGCCTTAGAGAAGAAAATACTCGACAAATACGAACATAAACTCGACGAAGTACTGCCCGAGGTATTTGCCATAATGAAACACACGGCACGTTTTTTCAAAGAGAACGAGACTATCGAGGTGAAGGCAACCGACTTCGACCGCTCGCTGTCTATCGACCACGACTTCGTAGAGATAGATGGCGACAAGGCAATCTACAAAAACCGTTGGGTAGCGGGAGGCAACGAGATAGTGTGGGATATGGTACATTACGATGTACAACTATTCGGCGGCGTAGTGCTGCACAAAGGCAAGATAGCCGAAATGGCTACGGGTGAAGGTAAAACACTCGTGGCAACACTGCCCGTATTCCTCAACGCTCTGACAGGCAACGGCGTACACGTTGTTACGGTGAACGATTATCTGTCGAAGCGCGACTCCGAATGGATGGGACCGTTGTATATGTTCCACGGGCTGTCGGTAGACTGTATCGACAAGCACCAACCCAACTCCGAAGAACGCCGACAGGCATACAATGCCGACATTACCTTCGGTACGAACAACGAATTCGGTTTCGACTACCTGCGTGATAATATGGCGACCTCGCCGCTCGACCTTGTACAACGTATGCACAACTATGCCATTGTCGACGAGGTCGATAGCGTATTGATAGACGACGCACGTACGCCTCTTATCATATCGGGTCCCGTACCGAAAGGCGACGAGCAGCTTTTCGACGAATACCGTCCGCGAGTGGAACGTCTGGTAAAGGAACAAAGCAATATGGCAACGAAATACCTCGCCGAGGCTCGTAACAAAATGTCGTCGGACGACAAAAAAGTAGTCGAAGAGGGTTGTCTGGCTCTATTCCGTTCGTATAAGGCTCTGCCAAAGTCGAAGGCGCTAATCAAATATCTGTCCGAACCGGGCGTAAAGACGGCAATGATAAAGACCGAAGAGTTTTATATGCAAGACAATAACAAAAATATGCATATCGTTACAGACCCGCTGCTTTTTGTTATTGATGAGAAAAACAACCAGATAGAACTAACGGACAAAGGTATAGACATACTGACGGGCAACTCGGAAGACCCGAAGTTTTTCGTTATGCCCGACGTGGCTGCCGAGCTTGCCGAGCTTGCCAACGAGACACTCTCGACCGAAGAACGCCAGAGCCGAAAAGACGACATTATGCAAAACTACTCCATCAAGACGGAGCGCGTACACACCGTAAACCAATTGCTGAAAGCATATACGCTTTTCGACAGAGACGACCAATATGTGGTTATAGACAATAAAGTAAAGATTGTAGACGAACAGACAGGACGTATAATGGAGGGCAGACGCTACTCCGACGGTCTGCACCAAGCCATCGAAGCTAAAGAACGAGTGCAGGTAGAGGCTGCTACGCAGACATTTGCCACCATAACGCTGCAGAACTATTTCCGTATGTACCGCAAACTCGCAGGTATGACGGGTACAGCTATCACCGAGGCAGGCGAATTTTGGGACATATACAAGCTCGATGTGGTGGAGATACCTACCAATCGTCCTGTGGTAAGGTTAGACCTCGACGACCGTGTCTATAAGACCAAAAGAGAGAAATATCAGGCTGTCATCGAGGAGATTGTCTCGCTCGTAGAGCAAAAACGCCCCGTACTTGTGGGTACTACGTCGGTAGATATCTCCGAACTGCTTTCGCGAATGCTTACGATGCGTAAGATAAAACACAATGTCCTCAACGCCAAGCTCCACCAGAAAGAGGCGGAAGTAGTAGCCGAAGCAGGTAGAGCCGGCACGGTAACTATCGCCACCAATATGGCAGGGCGTGGTACCGACATCAAGCTCACACCCGAAGTGAAAGAGGCGGGCGGTCTGGCTATCATCGGTACCGAACGCCACGAGTCGCGTCGTGTTGACAGACAGCTGAGAGGACGTTCGGGACGTCAGGGCGACCCCGGCAGCTCGGTATTCTTCGTTTCGCTCGAAGACAACCTTATGAGGCTTTTCGGCTCCGAACGTATATCGAAGATAATGGACAGAATGGGCTTCAAAGAGGGTGAGATGATAGAACACTCTATGATATCGAAGTCTATCGAAAGAGCACAGAAGAAGGTAGAAGAGAACAACTTCGGTATCCGTAAACGTCTGCTCGAATACGACGACGTGATGAACTCGCAGCGAACCGTCGTTTACAAGAAACGCCACCACGCCCTCATCGGTGAACGCATAGGTGTGGATATAGTAAACACTCTGTACGATACCGCCGAAAAGATTGTAGCAGACAACTACGATGCCGGTGACTACGAGAGCCTGCAAATGGAGGTGATGAAACACTTCGCTTTCGAGGTACCTTTTACGGAAGAAGATTTCAAAGCAAAAAAGCAACAAGACCTTGTCGATATACTCTCCGACGAGGCGTTTGCTTCATTCAAACGTAAAGCAGACAAGCTGCAACAGATAGCCTACCCCGTCATAAAGCAGGTATACGAGCAGCAAGGCAATCAGTTCGAGCGTATACTGATACCTATAACCGACGGCAAAAGGACTTACAATATCCCTGTTGGACTGAAAGAAGCATACGAGACCGAAGGTAAAGAGGTGGTACTGGCATTCGAGAAGGCTATCTTGCTACACAATATAGACGAGGCTTGGAAAGAGAACCTACGCGAACTCGACGACCTACGCCAGTCGGTACAGAACGCAAGCTACGAACAGAAAGACCCGCTTTTGATATACAAACTCGAAAGTTTCAACCTCTTCAAGGCTATGATAGAGACCATCAACAGCAAAGTTACGGCAATACTTATGCGAGGACAGATACCTATCCGCGAGCCTGAGCAGGTACGCCGTGCCGAGGCACAACGCCGCAGCGACTACAGCCGATACCGTGCACAGAAAGACGAATATTCCGCCGGCAGCCGACAGCAAAACCCCAACGACCCGACACGTCAAGACACACGCGAACAGCAGATAACACAGCCGATACGTGTCGAGAAGACCGTCGGCAGAAACGACCCCTGCCCCTGCGGAAGCGGCAAGAAGTACAAGAACTGTCACGGAAAGGCTTGAAAAACACTTAAACAAGGCTTTAGGTCTTGGGCTGAATTGTGTAAGCGTTTAATTGGTTTTAGTGGTTAGGAATTAGAAATTAGGTTTTAGGGGTTTGTGCGGAGCACAAAAACAAACGGCATTACGTGCCGAGACGCAAACC
>CAJPNS010000044.1 GCA_905372135.1 Porphyromonadaceae bacterium
CTTTTCTTATGTCAAGATAAGAAAAGTATGTGGGTTTGGGCAAAGCCCAAGAGAAGATTTTGTGCTTCGCACAAAATACGTACAAAAAAGGGCGAACACATGGGTTCGCCCCTACGGATACGTGTATTAAATGATGTTGCCCAGACAATTCGTGAATTGTCTGTACGTGGTAGGTGATTATCGGGCGGCGGGTATCGCTGTGAATATGCCAATTTTGGCACATATACATTACAATCAATACTTACGTCGGTTTCGAACGTTCGCTCGATATTTGCAAATATTGCTAAGGAGTGATTCGGAGATAACGACAAGAGGCTACCCTCGCGCAGGGATAACCTCTTTCATATTTTTACAGAGCCTATTTCTTATGGAGAAAAAGAATAGGGTTTACAGCCTCGTCTTAAAACTGCGTAAAGTGTTTTAGCATCGCCTCGCCCGTGATACAATCTTTACCCTCACCATCGACGATACGACACGATACGGTGCCCGAATGTTTCTCGGCATTATGAGCCGTAACCTCGAAGAGAGCCTTGTATTTGGTATCGACAAACATCGGCGCACGAAACTTCATCTCTTGCGACATATATATCGTGCCTTGCCCCGGGAAGAGCGTACCGAACACCTTCGAAAATACAGCCCCCGACAAGAAGCCGTGCATTATCGGACGGCCAAATGGGGTCGTCTTAGCAAATTCGGCATCGATGTGGATAGGGTTGTTGTCGCCCGTAACGCGGGCAAAGAGTTCTACATCCTGTTGCGTGTACGAAAACTCGTATTCGTATCTGTCTCCTACTTTAAGCATATCTTTACTCTGTTTATTATATTAACGATATTAGAACATCGGTTTTATATCCGACGGTATTATAAGTGTTGCCTCCGTATTTTGCTGTACTTGGTCGACGGTAAACTCAGGGTTTATCTCCGAGAGCACTATACCATCGGGCGTTATCTTCATCACACCCATTTCGGTTACTATCATATCCACTTCGTGCGGTGCGGTCAGTGGCAGAGTGCACCTCTTCAAAATTTTTGGTTTGCCCTTGGCGGTATGCTCCATAGCAAGTATTACTTCCTTGGCTCCCACGAGCAAGTCCATAGCCCCGCCCATACCGATTGTCTTACCTCCGGGCAATATCCAGTTGGCAAGGTTACCTTGCTCGTCTACCTGCATTGCACCGAGTATCGTAACGTCGACGTGCCCGCCGCGTATGATACCGAACGAGGTAGAAGAGTCGAAGATAGAGCCGCCCGGTAGTACCGATATATATCCGCCGCCGGCATTGACGAGGTATTTGTTCTCTTTGCCTTCCTCCGGCGTGGGACCGAGTCCGAGCAGACCGTTTTCAGACTGCAACACCACTTTTACGCCTTCGGGCAAGTAATTGGGTATCAAAGTCGGCAAGCCGATACCGAGATTTACCACAAATCCGTCTTTCAACTCCTTGGCACAGCGTCTGGCTATTACTTCTCTTATCTGATTTTTATCCATATAGGTTATAATGTTTATTTGTTGTTGATTCTTCTATCGAGTTCTTCGGCAATGTACGACGATACGTCGTCGGCGTAAGTGTTGGCACCGAAGCCGGCGTCGTAGCCGAGCTCCTTAGCGAGTTCGTGCGATATACGCGGACCTCCGCAGATAAGTATCATCTTGTGGCGAAGCCCTTCGGCTTCGAGTAGCTCCACCAAGTTGACGAGGTTCTTTATGTGCACGTCTTTCTGGGTAACGGTCTGCGAAACGAGCAGTGCATCGGCACCGACCTCTATCGCCTTGGCGATGAAATCTTCGTTGTCGACCTGGCTACCCATATTTATCGCCTCTATCATATCGTAACGCTCGAGCCCGTAATGACCTGCATAGCCTTTCATATTCATAATAGCGTCTATACCCACAGTATGTGCGTCGGTGCCGGTAGAAGCGCCGAGGACGACTATCTTACGCCCGATATGTTCCCTAATGTACTCGTCGCATTCGTGCATATCCATTACAGTACTCTCTACTTTGGGCACATGTATCTGTGTATAATCGACCGTGTGGGTAGAGGAGCCGTAACAGTTGAAAAAAGTAAAACCTTCGGTGAGTTGTTTGTAGAAAACGACCTGAGGATTCTCAAAGCCCATCTTGCGTATAAGCTGCTTAGCTGCTTCCACAGCCTCATCGCCGCAAGGGACGGGCAGGGTAAAACTCAACTGGGTTTTACCGTCGTTCATAGTATCGCCGTAAGGCTTGATTTTGGTAAGGTCGAGGGTTTTGTCGAAATCCTTGCCTTCCATCGAATAAAGTCCGCCACTCATATAATGTAATTCCTATTATCTAGTATTCTTTTGTTGTTAAAATAAATGATATTGTTATCTATGTATGAAATTATAAGTTACAAAATTAGTTCTTTTTACGCAAACCACAAAACGCGAGATACCCTTGCCTACGACGAATGTTATTCTCGTTTTTTATGCTTGTGTAGAATAACCTCAGGCTTCGAACTCTATATCTCCGTCTGCCTCACAGTGATATGGCAGCCCGCTCTGGGCAAGCTTTTCGAGGAATGGGTCGGGGTCGAACTCTTCTACATTGAATACGCCTGCTCCGCTCCATTTGCCTGTGAGGAACATATAGGCTCCCGTCATAGCAGGTACTCCTGTGGTGTAGCTGACGGCTTGCGTGCCTGTCTCTTTGTACGCCGCTTCGTGCGAGCAGTTGTTGTAGATGTACAGTGTAGTCGGTTTACCGTCTTTTACCCCGCGAATACGACAACCTATCGAAGTCTGTCCCGTGTAATTTTCGCCCAAGTCTTGCGGATTGGGTAGTACGGCTTTGAGGAACTGTATCGGCACTATCTTTTGCCCGTTGTAGTCTATCTCGTCGATACGTGCCATACCGATATTCTGTATCACGCGTAGATGAGTGAGATACTCTTGCCCGAATGTCATCCAGAAGCGGGCACGACGCAGCGAAGGGAAGTTTTTCACCAGACTCTCGAGCTCTTCGTGGTAGAGCAGATACGAGTCTTTGATGCCGATGTCGGGATAATCGAGCTCGCGATGCACCGAAAGCGGTGCTGTGGTGTGCCATTTGCCGCCTTCCCAATACTTACCCTCTTGGGTTATTTCGCGTATGTTGATTTCGGGATTGAAGTTCGTGGCAAATGCTTTGCCGTGATTACCTGCGTTGCAATCGACTATATCGAGGTAGTGCATCTCGTCGAAGTAGTGTTTGGCGGCGTATGCGGTGAAGACCGATGTTACGCCCGGGTCGAAGCCGCAGCCGAGTATGGCTGTAAGCCCCGCACGGCGGAACTTATCCTGATATGCCCACTGCCAAGAGTACTCGAAGTGTGCCTCGTCTTTGGGTTCGTAGTTGGCGGTGTCGAGGTAGTTTACGCCGCTCTCGAGGCAGGCGTCCATAATGGTCAGGTCTTGATACGGCAGTGCAACGTTTATGACAATTTTTGGTTTGAACTCGTTGAATAGCTTTACCAATTCGGGTACATTGTCGGCATCGACGGCGGCGGTCTTCACCTCTACGCCGTAGCGTTGCTTTACATCTCGGGCTATTGCGTCGCACTTCGATTTGGTACGGCTCGCAAGCAGTATTTCGGTAAAGACATCGCTATTCTGTGCCAGCTTGTGTACGACTACCGTGCCTACGCCTCCCGCTCCTATTACTATTACTTTACTCATAAATGGTTGTCTTTTGCGTTTTTGAAGTTAGATAATACCGTATTTCTTGAATGTTTTTGTGATTTTCTCTAAAGCAAAATCTATCTGGGGTATTGTGTGTGTTGCCATTAGCGAGAATCGTATAAGCGTATCTTTAGGAGCTACGGCAGGCGATACTACAGGATTGACGAATATACCCTCTTCGAACAAATCGCGAGTAATCATAAAGGTTTTTTCGTTGTCGCGTATAAATAGAGGTATTATCGGGGTCGATGTGTGTCCTATCTCGAAATTGCGTGAGCGGAAGCCTTCGAGAGCGTAGTGTGTCAGCTGCCAGAGATGTTCGAAACGTTCGGGTTCGCTCATCATTATATCGAGGGCAGCACTTGCGGCTCCCATAGCTGCCGGAGTAGGCGAGGCACTGAATATGTACGAACGTGCATTGTGTCTCAGCCAATTGGCTGTAATAGAGTCGGTAGCAATGAAACCACCAATCGAGGCAAACGATTTGCTGAAAGTTCCCATTATGAGGTCTACCTCAGAGGTTAGTCCGAGATGGTGGCACACGCCCTGACCGTTTTTACCGAATACACCAAGAGAATGAGCCTCATCTACATAGATATTGGCGTTGTACTTATGTGCAAGAGCTACGATTTCTTCCAACTTAGTAACGTCGCCTTCCATCGAAAAGACTCCATCGACTATTATCATCTTGATTTTGTCGGGGTTGCAACTTTGCAGACGTTTTTCGAGCGACTCCATGTCGTTGTGCTTGAATTTCATGGTGTTTGAGAAACTCAGTCGTACTCCTTCCACTATCGAAGCGTGGTTTAGCTCATCCCAAATGATATAGTCGTCTTTGCCTGTCAGAGCAGGTATTACTCCTACGTTTACCAACATACCGGCAGAGAAAATTATCGCCTCTTCTTTGCCTACGAATTTAGCCAGTTTATGTTCAAGCTCGACGTGTATATCAAGAGTCCCATTCAAGAAACGACTGCCGGCCATTCCTGTACCATACTTTTTGGTAGCTGCTATGGCTGCTTCTTTTACTTTTGGATGGTTGGTGAGCCCTAAGTATGAGTTCGAACCAAACATAAGTACTTTGCGACCACTCATAACAACCTCCGTATCTTGTTCGCTCGATATAGCTCTGAAATACGGATATATACCGGCTTCTTTGGTTTTCTGTGGAGCGTCGTATTTTATTAGTTTCTGTTGTAATAGTCTCATTACTAAATTGTTTTGTTTACATTACACAATGTCCTTTTTTCGCAAAAATGAGTGCAAATTTACACTATTTTTTCCGATTATACACTAAGCTATGCCATAAAATGATTGCTGTATATAACGCTATGCCATAAAAAACAAATAGTTGCCACTATGATTATGGCAACTATCCGTGATCCAGCTGGGGCTCGAACCCAGGACCCCATCCTTAAAAGGGATGTGCTCTACCTGCTGAGCTACTGAATCTCTCAATATTATTTTTTATTCAACTCGCCTGATTAAAAATCGGGAATGCAAAATTACAAAAAAAAACGAATATACAATATCTCAGATGAAATTATTTTGTAAAAAAACATGTAAGTAACTTGTATAGACGATAGTAGACTATATGATCATAGACCAAAAATATACTCTCGATTCGATAAAAACGAAATAACGGCAACGAAACTAAAAGGTTGGTCGGATACAAAGAGCAATCTTTTTTTGTATTTTTGCACTCTAAAAATCAATTAATGTTCGATATGTTATGAAATTCAAATACCGACATACCAGAGCGCTTGTCTATATACTGATGTTCGTGGTTACTACGTTTTTGATATTCAAAATGTTTCCACAGCGTACACACTTCGATAAGAAATACGAGGTAGGCAAGCCTTGGCATTACGAACTGCTTACGGCTCCTTTCGATTTCCCTGTATACAAGACTAAAATAGAGCTATCGGCAGAGCGAGACAGTATAAAACGTTTTTTTGTGCCTTACTATATTGCCGATTTGAGCAAAAAAAAGTCTGCTCTTAGCGCTCTTATGGCTGATAGTCTTATCGATAGAGAGACACGCTATTATCTGCAGAAAGCCATTCAAAACATCTATAAAAAAGGCGTAATATCGCAGGCAGAGTACGACGATTTCCAGAAGTTGCAGTTGAAATATATTAACGTCAGCGACTCATCGAATATCTGGCGTAAGGTAGAGGTGAAAAGTCTACTTACACCCTCTTCGGCAATTAATTATATATCGTCTACATACCCAATATCTGCCTCTCGGCTCGATTCGCTCAACGTATCACGATTCGTCGTAGTGAGCCTTAATATGGATAAGAACAAATCCGATATGACTCTCAATGAGCTACTTAAGAGTATTCCTCTCTCGAGCGGTATGGTGCAAGCAGGTGAGCGTATCATCGATAAAGGCGAGATTGTAAAATACGAGCAGGGTAAGATATTAGACTCGCTTGCCAAAGAGTATTCGCAGAATGCTCCTGACAAAGACAATCGTCTGGTATCGATAGCCGATATATTTATGATAGCGGCATTGCTGTCGCTTTTTGTGGTATATGTGGTACTTTTCCGCCCCGAGTTCATACGTCTCAAGAACGCTGCTTTCATTATCCTTATGATACTAATCGTGATAGGAGCAGCCTCGCTAATAATGAATTATGAACCCGATATGATAGACTTAGTACCGTTTACACTTATGGCTATCATTATCCGTATATTTTTCGATGGGCGTACTGCTCTGTTTGTGCATAACATAGTGGTTCTGATAGTTGCACTGTTCGTACCGTCGCCTTTTATATTTATTATGCTACATATACCGGCAGGTATGATAGCTGTTTCGACTCTTAAGCAGCTGACTCACAGAGCGCAACTTGTGCGTAGTGCGTTATCGATATTCATTACTTACGCACTGATATATTCGTGTTGTACTATTATAGATACGGGTAATTTCGTATTTACATGGCATCCTTATCTTGTGTTTGCCATAAATGCATTGTTGTTGCTATTTGCATATATATTGATATACATATTCGAGAAAATGTTTGGATATCTGTCGGATGTCACTCTGGTAGAGCTATCTAACATTAACAATAAGTTGTTGATGGAGTTTTCGGCTAAGGCTCCGGGTACCTTTCAGCATGTAATACAAGTATCTACTCTTGTAACGGCTATAGCACAGAAAATCAATGCAAATACCTTGCTTGCCCGAACAGGAGCATTGTATCACGATTTGGGAAAAATGAAAAATCCGATGTGTTTCATCGAAAATCAAGTATCGGGCTTCAACCCATTGAATGACTTGACCTACCAAGAGGCTGCCCGAATAATAATATCGCATGTCGACGACGGAGTTAAAATCGCCGAACAAAACAGCTTGCCCAAACAGATAATAAACTTCATCAGATCGCATCATGGCAGGAGTGTGGTAAAATATTTCTATATCAAGGCTCAGAACGAATCACCAGACGTTACTATCGACAAAAGTCTATTCACTTACAACGGGATATTGCCTCAGACCAAAGAGGAGGCGATACTTATGATGGCCGACTCGGTAGAGGCAGCCTCCAGAAGCCTCAAAGAGTATAGCGAAGAGACTATCGGTAAACTCGTCGACGACATCATCAACGGGCAGGTAGCCGACCAAGCGTTCAAGGAGTCGCCTCTGACATTCAAGCATGTAGAGATAGCCAAAAGTGTTCTAAAAGAGAAACTTATCAACATATACCACTCGAGAATAGAGTATCCCAAGCAAGCGGTAAAATAAAATCTTATATTATATAGATAAATGAAAAACAAGAAAATACACATATATATTATTACTATTGCCTCTATAGCAATATGTTGCTTATTTGCTATGAAAATACTTTTCTTCCGTATAGACCTTACCGAAGAGAAGAGTTTCTCTATATCGAAAGCCTCTAAAAACATACTAAAATCTATTGAATCTCCAATCGATATCAATATATACATAGGCGATGCCGACGCAAATATAGCACACCTAAAGAGTGCTATCGAAGATATGCTCGATGAGTTTGCCGCTTATGCAAAGCACAATATTTCTTATCGTTATATCAATCCGTCTGCTGCCAAAAGCGACGAAGAACGCAAAAAAAACTTCTATAACCTCGAAGAACGAGGTATGTCGCCCATAACCATTTCTACACGCGACTCGCAAGGAAAAGTCTCACAGACACTTATATTCCCTTGGGCAGAGGTAATAATGAACGGAGATACCCTACCTGTATGCCTAATGAAACCTACGGCAATGAAGAGTGGCGAGCAGAGCGTGAATGCTGCTATCGAAGAACTCGAATATAATCTCATAGAAGCAATAAACATATTGGGCAAAAAGAGTTTCGATAAGATAGTATTCCTCGAAGGACACGGCGAACTGTCGGAGTTGCATACGTACTCTATTATGGAGCAGCTACATAAGTATTTCCAAATCGATAGAGGTACGTTGGCCGACGACGCATCGGCTCTGAAAGACTACAAAGCCGTGATCATAGCGAAGCCCACAAAGCCATTTTCGGAGTCCGACAAATTTATAATCGACCAATATATAATGAACGGAGGCAAAGTGATATGGCTGCTCGATGCTATAAACTATTCTGCCTCAGAGCTGAGCAAGAGCGGTATTTCGCCTGTTATGCCCCTCGACCTCAACCTAAACGATATGCTTTTTCGCTACGGAGCAAGGCTCGAAGCCTCTGTAATACAAGATATGCAGTGTCTGTATATGCCTATAAATGTGGCTACAGTGGGCGAGCCGCCCATATTCGAACAGATGCCATTTACCTACTATCCTCTTGTGATGACCTCGCCAGAAAATGCAATAACCAAAAATCTAATGAACGTCAAGACCGAGTTTCCTTCGTTTGTGCAGCAAGTAAGCCTCGAAAACGGAATTGCTATGGATGTGTTGCTTGCTACGTCGAATGCTTCGCATGTGGATATGGCTCCAACCAATATCGACCTTAGAAATATCGCCAATATCGACCCCGAAACATTTGTAAATGCGCGATTTCTACCCATCGGCGTGCTTATGAAAGGGCAGTTTCAGAGCATATTTACGCATCGGCAGGCTCCTAAAAACTTGGTGAATTTACTACCGCGTAAAGATAAGAGTATCAACAACAAAATGATATTAGTAGCCGATGGTGATATCATTCGCAACGAGATAGAGCAATCAAACGACAAACAAATCGGGATAGTTCCGCTCGGACTTGACCGCAATACGGGACAGTCTTATGGCAATAGCAACTTCATAGTCAATTCGTTGCTATCCATTACCGACGACGATGCTCTGATACAACTCCGAAACCGTAGTATAAAACTTCGTATGCTCGACAAACAGGAAATATCCTCCAACAGAGTATTTTGGCAGGTATTAAATACATTGCTTCCGGTAGTATTACTGTTTATTTGGGGGGCAGTATATATCTATATACGCAAGGTAAGATATAAATAGCAGATAGATACGAGACTAACTAAACAAGCGACAAGTCGATACTAAAAATGACTTGTCGCTTGCTTATAGAGATGAAATGTTAATTAATATTTTAATACTATTGATGTTACGATGCTGTGATTGAGGTTTGTCATAGCTCCTTTAAACGATCTGTCGTCGGTGGTAAACGGTACGAAATCTTGTTCCTGTTTATTGTAAACATAGGCAAAGTCTAAGAAGAAGTTGCTGAATTGGAAGCCTATACCGCACGAACCGTACCATTGCGGATTGTTTACAAAGTACTCCATAGCTGTCAGAGTCGTATTGAGGTTGAAGTCTTTTTGAGCACCGCTTGCTATGGGGGCAGTCATATATCCGCCGCCCAGACGTAGTTTTGTGTGTTTAGATATTTTAGTTTCGGCACCTACTCTTATTGTATGTGTATTTAGAGTGTATTTTCTCAGATTGTTGTTTTCTGTATCGAATTCGGATTTTGCCAAAAATTTTTCCGAACTGTTTTTTATTCTCTGAATCTTATTGCCCATAAATACATAGTCGATATTTATCGCCGTGTGTTGTTTTATTACGAATCCTGCACTCAGCTGTGCCCTTAGAGGCGATGTGTAGCCGTATAAGGTCTCGTAAGTAGGCGTTTTATGCACTGCCGACATCTTCGTTGACACTATGTCCGATGCCTGTACCTTAGAGAACGAATACCACGTAGGAGTACTGAATGAGGCTCCCAATCGTACGGTAGGCGATAGACGCGCTATGATACCTAAATCCAAATTGACTCCCGTACCGGATATATCCGTAGCATTATGCAACGAGAAATTGTTGCCGTCGGAGAAAAACTCTTCGTAATAGCTCTCGACTCTTCGGGTGTAGTTTTGTATCGATAGTCCCGTACCAAAGTAAAATACATCGTTGATATTGCCTGAATAGGTAAAATTGTACTCATCGATATATCCACTCTCGGTAAACCTATAACTACTGCTGATATCGCCTCCGAAAGCAGGTTTCCATTGGTCGCTTCCACTTGCAATAGGGTCGATAAGATAACCTTCGTAGCCCAAGACAGACAGATAGCCTACATCGGGATTGTCGTAGGGGTCGTAGGTGTTTTTCACGAACTTAAGTTTATCTTCGGTAAGTCCATTGGTCATATTTGCTATAAGCGACGTAAGCGAATACTGTGAATTAGAGTTCTTTATATACCCATTACGACCGAAGTTTTTTAGACGGTTGAAAGAAAAACTTAGATTGGAGTGTATAAATCCGCTCTCTCTGTAAGTAGGAAAGTTGAGTACCCAAGTAAGATTGTTGGCTATCACCTTAGTTTTATCACTCCCAATGGAGTATGTGTTCCATACCGAGCGCGTATGTACTGGGTTGACATTCAGCGAAAAGCTAAGTTCGTTGCTACGGAATATACCCAAAACGGCAGGATTGTCGGCAATAGCCGAAGCATCGCCACCGAGAGCTCCGAAGCTACCTCCCATAGCCATATAACGAGCTGTACCATTTATAGATGGAGAAGTAAGACCATAATAATCAAACATATTCTGAGCTTGTGCCGATATCGACAAAATAGCGGCAACGGCTATAAAAACTATTTTCTTCATATACAATTCATTTTTTTATTACATAATAAATATAATCACAACTACTTATCGTCTCGACCTATCGGACGAACCTCTCGACGACGAACCGCTGCTCGACGAGGAACTGCTGCTGCCGCTATAACTATCGGACCGAGACGACGACGACCGCGAAGAATAGCTCGACGACCTACTACTATTCGACTCCGACGACCAACTCCTATCGCGGCTATCGGAACGCCTGCCGCTATTGTAACCGTCGTTGCGGGTAGAACGTATATTGCGGTTGTTATCAGATGGTTGAAGTGTTCTGCTATAAGAATCGTTTCTACTATTGCCCGTGGTACGGGCTCTGTCGGTGCTACGCATATCGTTGGTATTGCTTCGATAGCTACGATTGATGCCCGAATAACTATTAGCGCGATTGTATTCTCTGAGAGTAGAGCTATACGAATTGCTACGGCTGCTTAGACTTCTGGCTCTCTGGTCGTTGGTAGTAGATTGATAGTAATATCCGCCTCCCCAGCCGTATGGATAATAGTCCCAATGATAATACCACGACGGATAGTACCACGAATAATAGGGATAATAGTAGTCGTAACCCCACAATCCCGAATATCCCCAATACCACCAACGTCGGTACGGGTAGCTGAAACTCCAGTCGTAGTAAGGCGAGTAGTCGTAGTACCAGTCGTAATTGTAGGTGTATTTGGGAGCATACGAAGTATTGGGTCTTATGACGATAGAATCGTCTTCTACATATATAGTGTAGTATCCGTCTTCGAGATTGTAGATATTGGTGGCTGTGCCAAGATTTTCGTCTTCGAAAGATATTGTGTATTTGTTTACTACCACATTGTAGACGCCATTAGGTAGGTTTAGCAGATTGCTTACTTGTTTCGACGAACCGCTGTAATCGCCTGTATTGGATTCTTTTATCTGCTTCTCGAAAAAACCTTCTTCGGCTGCCGACCGAGTACTACTGCTTGCTGCCCGCTCGGTTTTGCTCTTTTTAGAGGGCGTATAATAGACATCGTCCCACTGTGCCGACATATTGAACGGCACAAAAATAATCGCAAATAAAAATAGTAGCTTTTTCATAACGCATTATTAAGATGTTTAATATATTATATAATCAAATAGTTTACTGTCTTTGTCTGACTGCAAAAATAGCAAAAGGTTTACACTTTTACGTATTAATACGACAAAAACTCCCATTGCCTGCCGTTGTATCGACTGTTAATGGGAGTTTTTGAAAAAATAATGTTATGACAATATGATATTTACATCTATTTTCCAGCCATAAGTTCCTTCATAGCGTCGCCAATGATTTTTATACCTTTGTCTATCTGCTCTTCGGGCGTATTACAGTACGATACCCTTATGTAGCCGTTTTTCTGTGCGTGGGGGTGGAATACCGAACCAAGTACAAAGACGGCACCTCTTTCGACTACTTTTCTGAACAATTGTTCTTCGTCGACACCGTGCGGCATCTTTATCCAGAAATAGAATCCGCCTATCGGGGTAACATAGGTTGCCTCCTGCGGCAAATACTTCTTGATAGCCTGCAGAGTGTAGTTGCGGCGAGTATTGTATATTTTACGAATCTGCTCGATGTATGGCTCCATCTTGCCTGTTTTTATGAAGTTTTCGGCAAAAACCTGCGATATGGTAGGCGTACAAGCATCGATGCTCTGTTTGCATATCTGCATCTTTTCGTATACTATCTCGGGTACCAAAGCCCAAGCCACACGAAGCCCCGGTCCGAAAATCTTGGAGAACGAACCCGTGTAAAGAATCTGAGAGTCCATCTCGGCATCTACCCACGTTTTCATAGGACGCGACCTTTCGTAGCCCTCTTTGTCGTAATAGAGTTCGCCGTAGGCATCGTCTTCTATGATAGGTATCTCTGTGCCACGCATCACCTCTATTAGCTCTTCGCGGCGGCGGCGTGAGTAGACCAGACCTGCGGGGTTGTGGAAGTTTGGCGTCAGATAGAGTAACTTCGGTTTCGGATTGCGATTGATTTTCTCTTTCAGCTGCTCGATATTGATGCCGTCGGCGTCGAGGTCGCACGATTCGATATTCGCCTGATACGACAAGAACGATGATATACCGCCGATAAACACAGGGTTTTCGGTGATAACGGTATCGCCCGGGTTGATAAACAATTTGGCAATGATATTCAAGCCCTGCAAGCTACCGGTAGTGATTATCAGCTTGTTTCTGTCGACAGGGAAATTCCTGCGACGCAGAAACTCGGTAAGCTCCTTTACCAAACCGGGGTTACCGGGCGTAGGTCCATACTGCATTGCCTCCTCCCATTGCTTGCGAGAGAATTTGGCAGACATCTCTACCATATCTTCCACAGGAAACAATTCGTTGCCAGGCATACCGCCTGCAAACGAGATGATATCACTTCTTGTGGCGAGGCTCATCAAGTCTCTGATAGCCGAAGAACGAAACGACTGTACACAGTCAGAAAATTTAAAATCCATATAATTCGTATATTTTGTATTATTAAAAATCGAAGCACAACCGAAGCCTGTCGTTTGTTGCCGCAAAATTACAAATTTTATTCGTTTCGGCAATGCCACTTTTGGTGCTTTGGTCGGCAAGAATCTTTACAACACCCTCTTCCACACTACTCCATTAACGTCTGTAAACGTTATAAGTCCTCTGCCTGCCACTATTTTAGCTACGTCGGCACCATTTTCATCGTACAATGTGATAGTGTCGGTAAGGTATGTAGCGAGTAGTTCGGGGTCTGAGGGCATATACGAAGGCAAGTAAGCAGAGTCGATAGGTATCGAGGCAAAATATTTTGCTTTCTGTTGTGCTTGCGGTAAGTTTACGGTGATACCGAAACCCAAACAGTATCTGTTTATAACGCTACCAAGCATCATAAAATATGAGTTCGAATGGTCGCCAACCATATATCGGCTTTCGAATATATACGTCTCACCTTCGCTATTGCCGAAAGCATAGCCGGGAGCCAAAGGTGAGCCTATGACAAAAGATTTTGTAGCCATGTAATCATTTATGTCGATATTGATAGTATCGCCGTATGTCGATACGAATTTACATTTTTTCTGATATGCAGTATCGCCGTACGAGAAAAACCTATTGTATGGAAAGGTTTTCCAAACCGAAATAGGTTCTTTGATTTGTTGCTTACACCCCCAAAATAGTAATAATAAAGCAAGTATGGCTATTGATTTGTATTTTATCATAATCGTAATGTTTGGTTAAAATTTATAGCTTACCGAGCAACCGAGCGATGATATATGCCAAAAAGCGATTGGGCGGTCATCGAAATCTTCGTACCCTTGCAGATTTACTCCCATCAGCCATCGGTCTGCAATAGGAAACAGATATGAAAGTCTCAGGTTCATCCCTATCCTATTGTATAATAAAACTCTGTGTCCCAATGGAGAAAAATCTTCGATACCATCGTCGCCATTAAGGTCTATATACCAACTAGCATAAGCTACATCGCCTCTAAGGTATGTACCACCCACCGATAGACGCAAACGGCGACCTTTCTGAGATTTTATGATATCTCCAAATACATTTACCGATAGCAACATACGAGATACATTTTTTACTTCCCACCTCTTTTTTGCCCATAACGATTGGAACGACCCGAGCGATACACTTGCCCCGAACCTATCGAGTATATTGTAATTCAATCGTGTACCGTATTCCACTCCAAACAAACTTAGTTGTTCTTCACTGGCCAGAGCCACAAAAGATTCTGCCGACCATCTATCGACTGCCGTTACATCTTGTGAAAAAGCTGATACAGAGGCAGTAAACAGCAAAAAGACAAGCAGTACAAACAAACTATGGTAAGCAGAATGCTAAAAAGCCTGATAA
>CAJPNS010000045.1 GCA_905372135.1 Porphyromonadaceae bacterium
AAGTATAGTTTGACTGGTGCGGATACTTGTACCACATCGGGTCGGTGGAGTTGAATGTACTGAGCCATGAGTCGTAGTAGCGGGCTTCGGCGTAGTGCAAGCCTGTCTCTTGGTCTTTTTCGTAGCCGGTGAATTGATATGCTGTCTCGTAGCCTTGGCTAAGATCAAGCAGAGTCTCACCGTAAGGCATATAGCCGAGTACGTGTACCGCCTTGCCCCAGCTATCCGTTACCGCCGAGCCCGAGCCGAGACGGTCGGTATGGTAATATAATAGAATATATTTTAGAACAACATCCATATTGTACGGAAGTAGGAGTATTTTATTAATGTTTTGTTAGGTCACGGCTACGCCTTTTTATTAATGTATTTCTGATTAATACGAATGAAAAAACAGTGTTTAAAACAGGAATTACAAAACACAAAACAATACTCAAAAACACATTATTTGCCTCCATAAAAAACAATACTGCCATAGCATACATAACAAAAATAGAGTATAAAAATAGCACCCCACTCAAAAACAGAATAATTTTTCTATTCTTAATCAGCAATAATAACGAAGTGACTATTAAGAAAACACTCACATAAATAAAAAAACAATCTATGCCATTCTTATTATCTACATAATAATAGACTCTTATTTCATTTAGAAACAATAAAACACCTTGCATTAAAAACCAAACAGGAGCAATAATCCTAATATTATTATTCAACGATTTCATATGTGACATTATTTTATATTTATTTATCTAGTTTCCCAAAAACAGATTGACTGACTGCCAAGGAAATTTTTCTGCAAATCTATCTACAGATAGAAACATTGACAAATCAGAATCATGATACCTCGCCCCGGCATAGCTTAGACCGCTCTCGGAATATTTCTCGTAGCCTTGGCTAAGATCAAGCAGAGTCTCACCGTATGGCATATAGCCGAATACGTGTACCGCCCTACCCCTGCCGTCCGTTACCGCCGAGCCCGAGCCGAGACGGTCGGTATGGAAGCGATAGAAAGGTATTTCTACAGCCTTAATATTTAATCTATTTTGCACACCATCAAATAAGACAAATCTGTCACTTAAAAACCTTTGTCTCTATTAGATTACCATTTTCGTCGTAATACTTCCACTTACCGTATTCAACTGAAGCGTCGGACTCGGGGGAATCTTCTTCGTACCATAAAAGCTCCCCTTCGTTTTCTATATTCCCGTTCGGATAATATCCAATGAAATAACATTTGTACTCAGGAATAGCCTTTCTACCTTTGATAGGGGTCGTATTGACTCCAAAATCCTTTAGAATAAACATCAAATGTCCTGTGTTTTTAAAGAAAAACCACGTTCCACACATCTGTCCATCTTTATATTCCCCAAAAGTGTATAAATTTCTTGTTTCTATGTTATATTCTTTAGAAAATCCATTCTTTATGCCATTTCTATAATATTGTTCATAGATACAATAAGAAAAAGTATCTCTCCACAATCCCTCTCTTTTACCTTGAGAGTTAAACTGATTAATCTTTTCAGTACTCAATCTTTGTGCAAATATATTGACATTCACCGCAAGACATAGTACTACCATAAAACAAAATTTAGTATTCATAATTATTATTGTGTTTTAAATTTCTAAAAGTATTGATATAGTCATTTATAGTTCCATTCAAGATAAAGTTGAATACAGGGGGGCTATTGGTATTGGTAGGTGTCTGCAAACTACGGGATACCGTTACGCTTATCTTAGATTCAGCATCGAAATTACCTATAAAATCCGACCATTTATACACATCTATTAAAAGACATCCTTCCGAAACCCCGCTACCATCCTTAGTAACCCCCGTATAATTATTATTTCCTGCCTTATGTATATCAATGCCGGTGGCGTAAGTTCTATGGTCAGAATACGCCGTATTTTCTTTTCCTAAAGATATTGTTTGCGATTCATCCTTAGTATACATGCTACAAAGGTAGTAAAAGCATTTCGAACCAACATTAAATCTCTATCCCCTTCTCCGCTAAGTTATTTATACATTCCATATAATAACTATCGTCATGTTCTTTATAAATTGGCGTATTGATTTTTACTTCTTTTAAATCTTTATGTGGTTTACAGACTTTTCCTCGATAATTTTTATCAAGCCATTCTTCACTCACATTGTAACCCCTATATTTCATTTCATCCATTATTAATCGATGATATTTATACAACAAAAAAGGTTCGTAATCAAATACATAATTGACTGTAGAATGTCTCTTTCCCCAACCATTCCCCCTTAATGCACAACATTCTCGATGTTGACCTAAAAGTTGTTGCCTTGGTAATTTGTGAATTAAATCCTCATGCCATAATCTCATTAATTTTCTCCTATGATAAACGTTGGTTCCTGTAAATACTTATTATCTGTTTGACATATAAAAAAGAAGAGCAAACACAATTGCACATCTAAATAAATGTAGAACAGACAGTTAGTGCTATCAATAAAATATCAAACAAAAGACACTCCCGGTATCATATAGTAAAACAACACATTACCTGCAGCTACTCGAATAAATTGCCTTGCGTCGGGTCGTCTTTGTCGTAAATAAGTCTGGGCGTCGATATACGGTCGTAGGTATGCTCTTCGCCATCGTCGGTATCAGTGGTGGCAACGTCGGGTAACTCTTCGGGCGGTGGTAGCCGTAGAGGTTCGAGGCGTTCGACACGGGCAACCTCGTAGTTGGATATTCGTTTCCCTCGTGCCTTGTACGACTTGTCGCCCACGAACTGTTCGACGTCTATCTCGGCAGGTTCGCGGTTCTTGTCTTTGCCTCCGAATATTATGCGAAACAACGGATATGCGTCGTCGGCAATGAGCTTCAACTCAGAGGCGGCGTTGTCGCCCACGAACGATGCAGGCTTTGCCGTAGGCTCGAATCTGAACCTCTTGATATAATCGAAACCTTGGTCGGCATCGAACAGAGCGGCACTCCATATCTTGTGTGGGTCGAACTTCTCAATTATCATAATATCGTCGCGATAATGATTTGTGAGGTCGAAATTGGTTGTGCAATATTCGCCGTTGCGGTATACTGCAAGTATAAGGTCGTCGTTGAAGAACTCTCCTAGATATTCGCCCCTGCGGTCGTAGTTGAGCTTGAGTATGTCGCGGTCGAACCATATATGTGTGCCTCCGAGCGTAGAGCCTCCGCCTTGCTTGAAAGCGATTTTTGCCACAGGGAATTTTGTCAGCAGATTGCCCCGCGAAGCACGTCCCTTGATGGCAATGGCACTGAAATCGACATCCCATTGCATCTTTCTTATCTTCCTCGACGTCTGCCTGAGCGTAATACGCACCACTTCAGCCTCTCCGTTGGGGTTGGCCGAAAAGTACATCAGACGCGAATCGTTTTGTCCGTTGGTAAGGTCGTACTCTTTGTCGCGAGTAACTCCGCTCACATAGAAACGCTTCATATAATAAGCTCCGTTCTTGCCGTCGCGGTAGACGGCATTGAATATCGTACGATGGTCATTGCGTTTGTAGACAGCCACATACTCTATGTCTTTGCCGACAAACTGTTTTTCGGATATCTTCAAAACCTTATATTTTCCGTTCTTGAAAAATACTATTATGTCGTCTATATCCGAACAGTTTTGTACGAACTCTACGTCGTCCTCTTTCTTGAGGTTCGTACCGACGAATCCTTCTGCCCTACTGACATAGAGTTTTTCGTTGGCTTCCACTACCTTAGTAGCTTCGATATTTTCGAAATTGCGTATTTCGGTACGTCTGACAATATTTTTACCATACGTATTTTTAATGTGTTCGAACCACTCTATAGCGTAGTCGACCAGATGGTTCAATTTATGTTCTATTTCCTTGATTTTACCCTTGAGAGCGGCTATGTTTTCCTTTGCCTTGTCGGTATTGTACTTCAATATACGCGCCATACGTATATCGAGCAGACGCTTGAGGTCGTCGTTGGTTATAGCGCGGATGAAAGTCTCTTTGTAAGGTTCGATACGCTTATCGATGTGTTTGAGAGCTATCGCTTCCGACTTGGCATTCTCAAATTCGGGGTCTTTGTATATCCGCTCTTCGATAAATATTTTCTCCAACGATGCAAACAGAAGCTGCTCTTGCAGTTCGGAACGCTCTATTTCCAGCTCGGCTTTGAGCAGATTTACCGTATTGTCGGTGCTGCGATGCAATACGTCGGATACGGTCGTAAATATCGGTTTGTTGTTGTCGATTACGCAACAGTTGGGCGAGTACGATATTTCGCACTGCGTGAAGGCATACAGCGCGTCTATCGACTTATCCGACGATGCTTTGGCGTCGAGGTGTACGATTATTTCGACGTTCTCGGCAGTGTTGTCGTCTATCTTCTTTATGTTGATTTTACCTTTTTCGTTTGCCTTTATGATACTGTCTATCAGTTGCGATGTAGTGATACCGTATGGTATATCGTTTATTACGAGGGCTTTGTTGTTTTGAGCCTTCGATATTTTGGCTCTTATACGTACCTTGCCGCCCTTCTGCCCGTCGTTGTATCTGCCGACGTCTATCATACCGCCTGTGGGAAAGTCGGGAAAGAGCTCGAAGGCTTCACCTTTCAGGTATTGTATCGAGGCATCGATAAGCTCATTGAAGTTGTTTGGTAAAATTTTCGAATTTAGTCCCAGTCCTATGCCTTCGCTACCTTGTGCGAGCAGCAACGGGAATTTTACCGGTAGCGATATAGGCTCGTTGTTTCTACCGTCGTACGACGGTTTCCACTCGGTAACCTTGGGGTTGAAGACCGCATCTATGGCAAACTTCGAGAGACGTGCCTCGATATAACGGGCGGCAGCGGCTCCGTCGCCTGTGAGTATATTGCCCCAATTGCCTTGCGTATCGATAAGGATATTTTTCTGTCCAAGCCCCACAAGTGCCTCATATATAGAGCTATCGCCGTGAGGATGAAACTGCATTGTGTGTCCCACTATATTGGCGACCTTGTTGTACCGACCGTCTTCCATACGTCGCATCGAGTACAATACACGTCGCTGTACGGGTTTAAGCCCGTCGGTAATATGCGGTATGGCTCTACTCAGGTTTACATAAGAAGCGTAGTCTAAATACCACGTATAGAACATTCCCGGAAGGTGATGCAGGCTCTTTTCGTCCAATACGGTAGGTATATTATATTGCGAATGGAGTCTATCGCCAGTATCGTTGTCGTCGTCAACAGCCGAAGATATCTCATCGTTTTTCTTTTCTTCGTCTTGTAAGTCGTCATTTTCTATATATTCAGACATCTAATAAGTGAGATTTGATTCAATAAAATCGAGGCAACAAAGTTACAAAAAAAGATGATTTGCAAAGCCTAAAGCGAAAGTGCGGGAGCATAAAAACAGAGGACTGTATCACTATTTTTTAGCTACAGTCCTCATAGATAAGTCAATACAAACGTTTAGTTGCTGAAATAGTAGACCAATTCGCCATTGTCCATACGTTCTACATTGTAAGTAGAGGCAAAAGCCATTATTGTCTGCAACGTATTGCTACTTGGCTCCGAATTTCGATATTCTTGGTCTAAAAAATTGAATAGTGTAGAAAATTTTTGCATAGGCATAGTACTTTATTTGATGGTTTTGAATTATACATTTTAAATAACGCAAAATCATCGATATTATTGTATTTCTGCCCTTTTCGGCAAAGATTCTCTTTAGAATAGCATCGACTTCTGCTTAGCCCACTTACGTATGTTCATAATAGCGTATCTCGCTCTTCCCAATGCCGTATTGATACTGATACCTAAGGTATCGGCTATATCTTTGAACGACATATCGTAATAGAATCGCAAGACGAGTATCTGACGCTGCTCCTTAGGCAAAAGCGACAATAGGTATTTCAGCTCTTCGCGGACATCCTTATCGACCATAATATCTTGTATCGAAAGAGCCTCCATAGCCTTACCGGCAGTGATATCCACTTCGGTTCGGTCGTTTGAGATATTGATTATGCTTTTGTTGCGTCTGAAGTAGTCGATAATCATATTACGAGCCAATCGACAGAGCCAGCTAAAGAAATAACCTTGCTCCACATAAGAGCCGCTTTTGATATGCGTAACGGCTTTGATGAAGGTATCCTGAAAAAAATCTTCGGCTAAATCTTTGTCTTTCACTAAAGAATATATATAACCGAACAGAGGACTTTTGTGCCTATACAAAAGTATCTCAAACGAGCGGTTGTCGCCAGACAAGTATCGAGATATCAATTCACTGTCTGTAACATTCGATTTCTTATTCATCTCTTTGAAGTTTTTTTAATTTATTTCAAAGTAGATTTTTATCAATAGGCAAAGAAATGTTATTTATTAATATAATCGATTGATAACAAATGCAATGTGATGCTTATTTCGAAGTAGTCTGAGTGGGTTGTGTAGACTGTATAGGCTGTCTCTGAGTCGACCGCGACGAATTAATAGTATTCCTACCCGACATACTTTTAGCCACTATTCTAAAATTCATCACCTTAGTATCTTTATAGTTACCTTTTCCCGTAATGGTAACACTTGCCATACCGACATTAAGATTGTTGGCGTATGTAAGCGTATAATCGGCATCTCTTACCAATACCTTAGCACCGTCTTTGATAAGAATATCGGGCGATATCGGAGCGTTTCTGAACGTCTGGTCGTTGAGTGGATTTATCATCAGGCTGCCGATAGGCTTAGCCAAGATATTGAATTTTATCTCTCTGGTATCGACATAATTACCTTTACCAACGATAGTTATTGTAGCCGTCCCCACGTTGACATTGTTGATATAGTTTATCGTATAATCTTTATCTTTTACCAGTATCGTATTGCCGTCTCTAACAGTCAATTCGGGAGTACAAGCTACTCCGGTATAGACTTGGTCTACTACGGGACTTACCACTATCGACGACTCTTGGGGAAAACTCTGGGCAGCAGGTGGTGCAGCTGTAGGTGTATTTTTTACCACATTTTGCGATGCCACATAAATAGCTAATAAGCTAAAACACAATAAGAACAGTCCTTTTTTCATAACTTGCTAATTATATTATGGTTATAACTATATTTTCTGCGAAGATAATAAAAATAATACAAACACAAAATATTTTTACAATAATAAATTTGCTTTTTTTTCGACAATCACTTTACGAGCTTTGCTATCTCTCTGAATTTTAGGTGGTCGGCACCTTTCATCAGGGCAAATAGTATCGCCTCGGTACTTAATATTTTTACACCTTCCTGTCTCATCGCCTCTATACCTATATGCCTATTCTCTTCGGAACGAGACGATACGGTATCGGCAGCTACAAACACTTCGTAGCCTTTATCGATAAAGTCGATAGCCGTCTGATACACACAGATATGCGTCTCTATACCCGACAAAATTATTTGTTTGCGGCAGTTTCGTTCAATTTGCTCCACAAACTTGTCGTTGCCTAAAGCCGAAAAACTACTCTTCGCTATCGGCGATAACCCATTGAGTGCCTCGGCTATAAGCGGATGCGTATTTCCGAGTTTATCGGGTAGTTGTTCGAGCCACACGATAGGTATATCCAATATCCTACAACCTTCTATCAGTATCCTACTATTGCGCAGCATATTGTCGGAGTCGTAGACTATTTGCGACAATTTACCCTGTATATCAACTACTACCAATTGTGTATTTTGTATCGAAATCATAAGTCTGTACTTTTATCGAATGCAAATGTAGTAAAAAATCAACAAATATCGTTTTTATAGAGTAATTTAATCGATAAAAAAGCCATTCGACGGGCTATTCGATTTTTTTGTAAATTTGCACGTTTTCAAAAAGACACAACCTATCGGCACACAATGGAAGATTTTTATCAATATATATATAGCGGTTCGTTCGGCGGATACGACCCCGAAAAGTTGGAGTTGATAAACGATTATTTTTTGAATGCAGGTAAAAAAAATCGTTTTTTCGACTCAGACACGTACGAGTATGTCGTCGCATTTCTGATCGAACAAGGGAATTTCGGGCAAGCAAGAGAGGTGCTTTCGGTTGCCGAAAATCTCTTCCCCGACAAAGAGATTCTATCGATATTCGAAATACTCATCGATAAATACTACAATCTGGAAAACGCTATAAACAAAAGCGATATATACTTCAAGAAATACAATAATCCGATATTTCTACTCATAAAAGCTGTATCTCTATTCGAATCCAAAAGATACGAAGAGGGTGAGGTTGTACACGAAAAGTTCATAAACGATTTCTATACCGAGGAGTTGCGGGCAGAGGCTTATTTTCAGATAGCTTTGTTGCTCGACGACAATAAGTTCGACAATATAGAAGACAACGACAATGAGTTTCTGACACGCTCTATGCTTACAAAACGTTTTATAGACAGAGCCTTGAGCTATCCTTTAGATATCAAAGGGCTGATATTCTATGCTATACAATTCCGTAACATAGGCAACCTGCGAGATGCACAAAACATACTAAACCGTGTAATCGACAAAGATTCGTACAACAAAGAGGCTTGGCGGTTGCTGTCGGAAATTTTGTTCGATGCAGAGCAATACAAAGAGGCAGCCGAAGCCTACAAGTATCGGATAGCCATAAACGACGGTGATAATATGAATCACTTTCAGTGCGGGCTCTGCTATAGCCGAATGGGTCAATGGGAAGATGCACTACACTATTACGAGTTGCAGGAAAAAAATTTTCCCCTTATTCTTATGGATAATAAGGAGTTTTATCTGAAACTCAAAAACAAACAGGCAGAGTGCCTTATGAAAATGGGCAAATTTGAAGACGCTCTTCGTATCTGTACCAAAGCTCTCAAAATAGACCCAAACAACTTCCAGATAACAGTAAGGACGGCACAGTGTTACAACTTCTTGAACGACAACGAAAATGCGATAGTATATCTACTGAAAGCATTGGAGATGAACAACAACCATCGATACAACGAATACGAGAATCTATTCGGTACGATAGGAGATATTTTTTCGGAAATATCACAAGAACAGAGCCTTAAAGAGAAAGAAGAGAGTATATCGAACGCTATTTTGGCGTACAAAAAATCGATGATATTTCTCAATATGTCGGACAATGCCGACAACAAAGATTTCGAAGATTTGCAGTACACAAACGCTATGAACCTACTGAAGATAGGGCGTTCGTATATGCTTATCGGCAAATATATCGATGCTCTCATCAATCTACAGATGGCCAACTACATAAATGCCGATATGCCTACTCTGCAGCTTACTCTTTCGATATGTTACTACTATCTGGATTTCGTCAAAGAGTCGCTTATGCATTTCGAGCTCATTCCTATCGACGAACTCAAAGAGTTTAAAAATCTTATACCGGATCTCGTAGAGATAGAAAAACTATATAAAGAGCATAATAGGTAATTACAACACAATACAATACACAATGAATTTACAAATGATATATCGGCTACGAAGGCTTACGTTAATCGGCGTTTTGCTGTTTTTATCCACACAGTTGAGTGCTAATGAGACAGATAGCACCAGTAGTCGGTCGTGGTTCGATAGAGTCGATGAGTGGTATACTGCCAATATGAACTACGGTACTATCACGGCACTGATGGCTGCCGAGAGTTCGATATTGCCCGTACCGTCGGAGCTTGTAGTACCGCCTGCGGCTTTTATCGCCTCACGAGGCGACGGAGGTATGAAGATGATCTGGGTGATAGTTTTCGCTACGATAGGAGCATGGATAGGAGCAACGGTAAACTACTTCGTACTAGGTATGTGGCTCGGTAGGAATATCATATATAAATTCGCCGATAGCCGTTTGGGACGTATGTTGCTGCTAAGCAGCGAAAAGCTGAAACGAAGCGAAAATTTCTTCAATAAATACGGTATAGTTTCGACATTTATAGGTAGATTTATCCCTGTAATTCGGCACTTTATATCTATTCCGGCAGGTTTCTCGAAGATGAATTTTTTTGTTTTCTCGATATTTACACTGCTTGGTGCAGGTCTTTGGAATTGCATTTTGGCTCTCCTCGGACGTGTCGCCAACGGGCAACAAGAGGTCATATATCGTTACTCACACGAAATAGGCTACGGACTTTTAGCGATAGTATGCCTCGTAATAGCTTTTCTCATAGTGAAATATTTCGTCGGAAAAAGTAAGAAAACAAATATATAGCTCGCCTCTATGCCACCTAAGGAACGTATTATATTAGGTATCGACCCCGGTACCACGATCATGGGTTACGGTGTAATCAGAATCATCGACCGCAAAGTGGAGTTTGTCGCTCTGGGAGCCATCAATCTAAAGGCAATAAAGAACCATTATCTTACATTACGGAAAATATTCGAAGAGGTCAATCGCCTTATAGAGACACACCTACCCGACGAACTGGCAATAGAGGCTCCATTTTTCGAAAAAAACGTACAGTCGATGCTAAAGCTCGGCAGAGCGCAAGGAGTGGCAATAACCGCCGCTATCGTCAGAGAGATACCCGTAGCCGAATATGCCCCGCTAAAAATAAAGATGGCTATAACCGGACAAGGCAGAGCCTCGAAAGAACAAGTAGCCGATATGCTATGCCGAATACTGAAAATACCTCACGATATTCTACCAAAAGAACTCGACGCTACCGACGGACTGGCAGCTGCATATTGCCACTATTTACAAACTCAATCGGTCGTAGGTAGTGAGAAAAAATATAGAAACTGGAAAGACTTTGCCGAAAAAAACAAGGGACGAATCAAAACATAAAAACATAGCTTCAAATATAAGTTAAAGCTACATATATGGTACGTATTCAATGATTTTTTTACTAAATTTGCAGAGTCGAAAAAACATAGACTTATATATCAATAACTAATAAAACTCATCATTAAAATTATGGACATTCATTCATTACAACCACAGGAAGTATGGCGCAATTTTGCAAAGGTATGCTCAGTACCCCACCCGTCGCACCATCTCGAACAGATTACAAAACTTGTAGTAGACTTCGGCAAATCTCTTGGTTTGGAGACTCTTACCGACAAGGCAGGTAATGTACTCATTCGCAAGCCTGCTACTGCGGGTTTGGAAGACCGCAAAGTAATAGTACTTCAGGCTCACCTCGATATGGTGCCTCAGAAAAACAATTCGGTAAAGCACGATTTCGAGAAAGACCCCATAAAAACTATCGTCGACGGCGAATGGCTCAGAGCCGACCAAACTACTTTAGGTGCCGACAACGGTATCGGAGTAGCTGCCATAATGGCTGTACTCGAAAGTAAAGAGCTCAAACACGGACCTATAGCAGCACTCTTTACTTCAGACGAAGAGACTGGTATGTACGGTGCTTTCGGATTGCAGCCCGACTGGATAAAAGGCGATATCTTGCTTAACCTCGACTCCGAAGACGAAGGCGAACTATTCATAGGATGTGCCGGAGGGTTGGATGCAAGCATAAACTGGAAATTCAAACCGCTACCTACCGCCCCCGACGATATAGCTCTCAAAGTAACAGTATCGGGACTGAAAGGCGGACATTCGGGGCTCGATATAATACTAGGCAGAGCCAACGCCAATAAACTATTGTTCAGATTCTTAAAAGAAGCCATATCTTCCGACGAAGCGCGTCTGTCGGAGGTAGAAGGCGGTAATATGCGAAATGCTATTCCTCGAGAAGGCTGGGCGATAATCACTATCCCCGAAGAGAGCAAAAAAGATATAGTGAATTTGGCAAAAGAGTACGAAGCACTTTTCAACGAAGAGTACAAAGATATAGAAAACAAGATAACGATAAGCGTAGAGGAAGTAGATACGCCCGACAACATCATTCCCGAACAGATACAAGACGACTTCATCAATGCCGTAACCGGCTGTCCCAATGGCGTTTTCAGAATGATACCTACCATTCCAAACATAGTAGAGACCTCTATGAATCTATCTATAATAAGGGCAAATACCGAGAAAATCGAAATTCATTGCCTGCTGCGTTCGTCGGTAGATAGCAAGAAAGAAGAGCTTGCCTCGATGGTCGACAGTATCTTCACTTTGGCAGGAGCCAAGGTAGAGTTTTCGGGTGGATATTCGGGTTGGAATCCAAACACAAACTCGCCCATACTGCACGCTATGAAAGAGTCGTACCAAAAGGAGTTCAACAAAGAGCCTAAGGTACAGGTAGTTCACGCAGGTCTCGAATGTGGCATCATCGGAGCAACAGAGCCCAATCTCGATATGATTTCGTTCGGACCCACTATAAGACACCCACATTCGCCCGACGAAAAAGTAAACATCAAATCGGTGGGCGATTTCTGGCGTTTCCTTACCAAATCTCTCGAAAACGCACCTAAGAAGTAAAAACAAATTACATACATGCGCGAAAAAAAGACTACATATCATATCTCTGATGGGTAGTCTTTTTCGTTTATCAACGATACTTATAAGAGCTAACGACAGAAAAAGCGACTATCCATAGTTTCGTGACAGTCGCTTTTATTAGAAAACAAGTGTATTTTCTCTGTAGAATAGACTTGTATTTTTATTTGCTGTGCTGAGCCTGTTTTACGATAGCCGAGAAAGCCTCTTTATTGTTCATAGCCAAATCGGCGAGAACTTTGCGGTTGATAGTAATACCGGCTTTGTGGAGAGCTCCCATCAGCTGCGAATATGAGTATCCTTCCAAGCGGGCAGCGGCATTGATACGTTGTATCCACAATGCACGGAACGAACGTTTTTTGTTTTTTCTATCGCGATAGGCATAGGTCAAACCCTTTTCCCAAGTATTCTTGGCGATAGTCCATACGTTTTGTCTTGCGCCGAAATATCCTCTTGTAAGTTTTAAAATTCTTTTCCTTTTTGCTCTCGAAGCTACATGATTTACTGAACGTGGCATAATTTTGAAATGTTTTTTTTGAAAGTCAGTGTCCGCTTAGTGGGGCGAACTTACATTTTTACTGAACATTCGATTAATACTTTTAATTAATTAACTCTCAACGGATACCAAGTAACGATTTTACACTCTTTTCGTTCGAAGTGTTTACCACTCCCGTGTGCGTAAGATTACGCTTTCTCTTGGTCGACTTCTTGGTCAAGATATGACTTTTGAAGGCATGTTTCCGTTTTACTTTACCTGTCCCGGTAAGGGCGAACCTTTTTTTGGCACCGGAATTAGTTTTGATTTTCGACATTTTCTATTGTATTTTATAGTTAAACTTATTAATATAAATTCTATTCGATATTTTTTATTTCTTGGGCTTAGGCGATAGATTTACTATCATCCTCTTGCCTTCGAGTTTCGGAGTATTATCGGCTTTGGCTATATCTTCGAGGTCGTCGATGAACTTTTTCAGTAGGTCTTCGCCCTGCTCTTTGAACATAATGGAGCGTCCTCTGAAAAAAACCGATGCTTTCACTTTATTGCCTTCCGTAAGGAAGTTTCGGGCGTGTTTGAGCTTGAAGTTATAGTCGTGCTCGTCGGTCTGCGGACCGAAACGAATCTCTTTGACAACAACCTTTACTGCGTTTGCTTTTATCTCTTTTTCTTTCTTTCGGAGCTGATACAGAAACTTCTGAAAATCGACTATCTTACATACGGGAGGGTCTGCATTGGGCGATATTTCGACCAGATCCAATCCCAATTCGTCGGCTCTAAGCATTGCTCGTTCGATAGAATAGACGCCCTGCTCGACGTTGTCGCCTACCAATCGGACACGAGATACTCCCTGTATATCGTCGTTTACACGGTATCTGTTCTCTTGCTCTTTGCGGTTGTTGATGTTTGTTGCTATTGTGAAATCCTCCTTTATATAATCTTAGGTTCGACAAAAAAATGATTTTTCTATTCCTATTTGCTTTCGATACGAAAACGGCGACAAAGGTAATACTTTTTCTTCAAACGAAGTACACAAGTATATAATTATTTTTTTCGAGGTCCGACGGGTGAGGGCAAAAGTTCAAACAAAGTTCAAATACAGCTCAAGTAAGAAATCAAGTAAAGTTGAGCAAAAGTTCAAACTATATATACATCTTTTATTACCTTTTTTATATCCTTGCCCGTAGCACATAAATAAGAGAAGCTAAACACTACTCTACTCCGTTGTTTAGCCTCCCTTTTATCAGATTTATTACCTTTCGTCAGAAAAAAGAGAACGAAAGCGATAAATTCATTATTACTACTTGTTTCCCTCTTTTATTATCACAGGTGGAGAGAGTAGTCGTTTTTTAGTCTCTTTCCAGTTGGCAGCTATGATTTTATTGTTGTAACATACCGTATCCCATGTGATAAAAACACAATAGCCTGCATCTGTAGAATCTTTGGGATCGCCTTTACGAGTTATAAGTTTTGACCTTATAATATCTCTATCTTTTTTATTCCAATAGATACACATCATAGGAT
>CAJPNS010000046.1 GCA_905372135.1 Porphyromonadaceae bacterium
TACCTCAAACGACATCAAATAATTCCTTTTACGCTATTAACCTTCCTGAAGAGTATAAAAAGCCTAGTTTAAATATAAACATTAACTATCGTCTTCCCGAGGCAAAGGAAATTCCGGTCTGTCCTAATATGGAAGAAGGATATACCTGCATATATATAATTGGCTCAAGATTATTTAAGTAGAGAACAATGAGTAATAAACACTTATTTCGAGGGAGACAATGGTAAGGAATTGACAAATCTCAATCGTAGCACAGCGAACAATATTTATCGTACAATGGGGACGAGGAATGGCTACAATTTTGTATTTTTGCAAAAAAAGCGACTTTCGTGCCGATGAAGAGTAATATATTAGCGTTGTTGTGTGTCTACGGAGGTGTCTTGTCGGCATCGTGCCAGCAGCCAGCGGCAATGCCTTCGTCGTATGTAGCAGGCAATGCCTCAGTCGCTTACGTCGATAGCTGGTTGCCACTCGGTAATCCGGCTGCCATAGGCAGAGCAAAAGATATATCGCTCGGTATCATCTACGAAAATAGGTATATTACAAAAGAACTCTCTACCAAATCCATAAATCTATCGATACCGACTGCGTATATCAATACGGGCGTAAGCCTGTCGCACTTCGGATATTCGGAGTATAACGAAATGATTGTCGCTGCCACGGCAGGGCGTAAGTTTGGGCAGAAGTTGCTGCTCGGAGTCGATATAGTCTATTATACGGTGTCGGTTGCCGATGCTCATAAGCGGCGAGGTACTCTGACGGCACAAGTGGGTACTCAGATAGACCTATCCGACAATCTCACTGTGGCGTTGCGTTTGCTGAACCCCGTGATGTCGAAAATATCGTCTGAAGATACCGACAAACATCTGCCTACCGTACTGTCGGTAGGGCTTCTGTATCGTATACGAGACGAGGTGATATGGCTCGTGGAGATAGACAAAGAGACACTGTCGCCCATACGTTGGGCAACGGGCTTCGAATATGCATTGGTAAAAGAGCTTGTCGTACGTCTTGGGGCTTACGGATATAGAGACTTTCGTCCGACCTTGGGAGCAGGCTTACGCTTCGACCGTTGGCAATTCGATATATCGTCGGATTACAACTCGGTACTGGGCTTTTCGCTAATAGGCGGAGTGGGATATAAATTGTAGCACTTTCTTGTAAAAAAACATACGACAAACCCCGAGATGCCACGCTTAAAGATTTTAGACACAGACCCTCTACTACTGCCCTACGGCGATATAATAGAGCAGCGTCATAATAGTATCGCTGCCCATATCGATAGGCTTACGGCAGGTAAAGGCTCGCTCTCAGAGTTTGCTAACGGGTATCTGTACTACGGTCTCAATCGTATCGGCAGCCAATGGGTCTTCAGAGAGTATGCCCCTAATGCTACTGCGGTGTATCTCTTGGGCGACTTCAACGCTTGGGAAAAAGATGAATATTACCGCTTACACCCTCTCGGCAACGGCGATTGGGAGGGGACTTTCTGCGACGAATCGATATGCCACGGACAGTTTTACAAACTTCTTATCGAGTGGCAGGGCGGCAGCGGACGGCGGATACCATCGTATGCACGGCGTGTGGTTCAAGACGAGTCTACAAAGATATTCAGCGCTCAGGTGTGGCACCCTTCAGAGCCTTTCGTGTGGAAAAACAGTAGTTTCTACCCCACTACCGACCCGCTGCTTATATACGAATGTCACATCGGTATGGCTACCTCCGAAGAACGTGTCGGCACATACAACGAATTTAGAAAGAACGTTTTACCGCGTATAGTCCGCAATGGCTACAACTGCATTCAGATAATGGCTATACAGGAACATCCATATTACGGTTCGTTTGGCTATCAGGTATCGAACTTTTTTGCAGCCTCATCGCGTTTCGGCACTCCCGACGAACTGAAAGCCCTTATCGATGAGGCACATTCTTGCGGAGTAGCCGTAGTAATGGATTTGGTGCATTCGCACTCGGTAAGCAATGAAGACGAGGGGCTTGGATATTTCGACGGCGACCCGTCGCTCTATTTTCATCGTGGCAGTCGGCGGATACATCCTGCTTGGGAGTCGCTATGTTTCGACTACGGCAGAGACAAGGTACTGCATTTTCTGCTATCGAACTGCAAATTTTGGCTCGAAGAGTATCACTTCGACGGTTTCCGCTTCGACGGCGTAACATCGATGATGTATCTCGACCACGGACTCGAGAAAGACTTCGTCGCCTATTCCGACTATTTCGACAGCAATCGAGACGAAGATGCCATCTGCTACCTCGCACTTGCCAATAGCCTTATTCACGAAGTAAAACCGGAAGCTATCACCATAGCCGAAGATATGAGCGGTATGCCCGGACTTGCCGCACCATACGCCGAAGGAGGCATCGGTTTCGACTACCGTATGGCAATGGGTATACCCGATTTCTTTATAAAATATATAAAAGAGGTTCCCGACGAATACTGGAAAGTGGGGCATATCTTCTGGCATCTTACCGACCATAGAGCCGAGGAGCGAACCATATCGTACGTCGAGAGTCACGACCAAGCCCTCGTAGGCGATAAGACAATGATATTCCGCCTTGTAGACTCCGATATGTATTGGCACTTCGAGCGTCGGAGTCGAAACCTCAACGTATCGCGAGGCATCGCTCTGCACAAGATGATAAGGCTAATGACCGCTACTACTATCTGTGGCGGATACCTCAACTTTATGGGCAACGAGTTTGGACACCCTGAGTGGGTCGACTTCCCACGCCAAGGCAACGGCTGGAGCTACAAATACGCCCGCAGGCAATGGGAGCTTGTCGACAACGAGCAATATTTATATTCAGACCTCAACCGTTTCGACCGAGATATGATACACCTCATATCGGGAGTCGGAAGTTTCGAGCGTCTGCCTATAGACAAGGTATGGGACAAAGAGTTCGACCAAGTGCTCGTCTATAGCCGAGGAGACATGCTTTTTGTCTTCAACTTCAATCCCTTTCGGTCGTTTACCGACTACGGCATACCGGTAGATAAGGGCTCGTATCGTATCGTACTTAATACCGACAATACTACTTATGGCGGATTCAGTCTTGTCGACGAGACACTTACCTACACCACACAGCCTACGGGCGACAGCCACAGACAACAGCTCAGACTATATATACCGTCGAGGAGTGCTTTTGTTTTAAAGAAAATAGATAAACCCGAATAATAAACAGATATTTTAATCGAAAAAACACAAATGATAGACATTATAATCACAGGAATAATCATCGGTATCCTCGTATCGGCTCCGACAGGTCCGCTTGGGATACTCTGTATTCAGCGTACTTTGCACAAGGGACGTCTGCACGGATTTGTTACAGGACTCGGAGCCTCTACTTCCGATATCATTTACGCCATATTGGTAGGGTTTTCGATGAATTTCATCATCGAATTTGTAGAGCAATATCGCTTTATCATTCAGATAATAGGCAGTATCATACTTCTGCTTTTCGGCTATATTATCTACTCCAACAACCCCGAAGAGGAGCTTGCCGACAAAAAGATAGGTACCTCAAACCGCAATCTGTTTAGTACGTATACCTCCGCTTTCGGGCTGTGTTTCAGCAATCCGATTATAATATTCTTCTTCATAGCTCTTTTTGCCAGATTCAAATTTTTCTCTCCCTCGTACAATATCTATCAAGTACTTATCGGGCTTGCCTCGATACTTATCGGTACTTTGATATGGTGGCTTTCGCTCACTATGATAGTAGGAATATTCCGCCATCGCTTCAAAGCGAGAGGCTTACGCATACTAAACCGCATTACGGGTGGAGTGCTTATGCTGCTGTCGGTGGCGGGTGTAGTATTGGGGCTATTGGGCAAAACGTTTTAAATCAATATATTTCAAAAAAACAGACATAGATGAATATAGGTATAGACATAGGCTCTACTACGCTCAAAGTAATCATTTTGGACGACAACGGAGATGTTGTCTACAAATCGTACAATAGGCACAAGGCGGATATTCCGACGGTTTTCGGGGAGCAGCTCGATAAGCTCGTCTCGCAATATTCGCTGTCTACTGCCAGGATATGTATTACAGGGTCGGCGGGAATGGGGGTAGCCGAACGCCTGCATATTCCGTTTCATCAAGAAGTCATAGCTGCCATAGAAGTAACCAAGCGTTGCTATCCCGATACGCATACACTTATAGATTTGGGTGGCGAAGATGCCAAGATAGTCTTTTTTGCAGAAGGCAAACAACCCGACATACGAATGAACGGCTCGTGTGCCGGTGGTACAGGTGCTTTCATAGACCAGATGGCAGACCTTATAAGTGTACCTATCGGCAAATTGAACGACGAAGCTTGGAACTTCACGAAAATATATCCCGTAGCCTCACGGTGCGGAGTATTTGCCAAGACCGACGTACAGAATCTTATTGCACGCAATATACCGTTGCCCGATTTGGCGATGTCTATCTTCCAGACCGTTGCCAACCAAGCGATAACTACTCTTATTCGCGGACACAAGGTGATGCCGAAAGTAATCTGTATCGGCGGACCGCTCACGTTTATACCTGCTCTGCATAATAGATTTCAGACGTTGCTTTCGCTTGGTGATGACGAGATAATATTGCCCGAAAACAGCGAATTCTTCCCCGCTTGGGGTTGTGCTTTTCTGGCACAGACATCAGAGACGGAGTTTAATCTGTCGGAACTCAGAGACAAACTGTCGGAGAGAAATCACAGCACGGCTTCGGATACTTTGCCGCCGCTTTTCCGTAACGAAGAAGAGTATATTTACTGGAAAAATCACAAAAAAATAGTATCCCTTGCTACCAAAGAGATAGAGCCGAATACCGAAGTGAATTGCTATCTCGGTATCGACTCGGGCTCTACTACCACCAAGATAGTGATTATCGACGAAGATAATAAGATTCTTTTTGAGCACTATACCCTCAACTACGGAAATCCTTTGAAGCAGGTACACGACGGACTGCTTAAATTTTATCAGGAAGCCGAACAGAAGAATGCTAAGATTCGTATCGTTGGTTCGACATCTACGGGCTACGGTGAAGACCTTATAAAACAGGCTTTTAACCTCAATTTCGGTATTGTAGAAACTATTGCACATCTGATGGGAGCTAAGTTTATCGACCCTCAAGTTTCGTTTATCCTTGATATCGGAGGGCAGGATATGAAGTCTATTTTCGTAGATAACGGTATGATAACCAATATCGAACTCAACGAGGCTTGCTCCTCGGGCTGTGGATCGTTCCTGCAAAATTTTGCCTCGGTGATGAATATGACGCTCGCCGACTTTGTGAGTGCCGCCTGTACTGCGAGCAATCCCGTAGATTTGGGGACACGCTGTACCGTTTTTATGAACTCCAAAGTAAAACAGTCGCTGCGTCAGAATGCTGTTTTGGACGACATCGCTGCCGGATTGGCTTATTCGGTTATAAAAAATTGTCTGTTCAAGGTGCTTAAAATAAGCAATCTGAATATACTTGGCGACCGTATCGTCGTACAGGGAGGTACGTTTAGGAACGATGCCGTCTTCAGAGCATTGGAATTATTGAGCGAAAAATCCGTATCGGCTACCGATTCGCCCGAATTGATGGGGGCTTTCGGAGCGGCTCTATATGCCAAACAACAACATTCGGCTACGGAAAATACGAATACGACATCGTCGTTTGGCGACCGTTTTTCTCTAAAATACGAGACCAAAGAGTTGCAGTGCAAAGGCTGTACCAATCAGTGTAGAATGCTGAAATTCACTTTCGAGAACGGCAATATCTGCTATTCGGGCAATAAGTGTGAGAAATATTTCTTCAACCGCAGCGCAGCCAAACATAAAGGCGTCAATGCTTTCGATTCTAAAAACAAATTGATATTCAGTGCTTAGAATGATTAGAATAGGTATACCCCGAGTATTGAATATGTACGAGAATTATCCGTTTTGGCATACGCTTTTTGCCGAATGCGGTTTTGAGGTCGTACTCTCGCCCGAATCGAATATGGAGCTGTATCAGAAGGGGATATCGTCGGTGATGAGCGATAATATATGTTTTCCAGCCAAGCTCGTTCACGGGCATATCATTTGGTTGATAGAGGCTAAGGTCGACAGGATTTTTTACCCCATAGTGCAGAAGGAGGCAAAGGAATGGGACGGCTCCAGCAACTCGTACAACTGCCCCGTTGTCAGCGGCTATCCGGAGGTGATACGTTCGGCGATAAATCCCGAAGGCAATTACGGTATTCCGTTCGATAAACCTGTTGTGTCTTTTCACGATATCGATGTGCTTAGACGTGCTGCTTACGAGTATTTTTCGGGTTTGGGTATCGACAAAGATATCTTCCTGAGGGCTTTCGGTATCGCTTGGGATTTTCGCAACAAGATGAAGAAAGAAATGATAATAGAGCAGAAGGCGCTGCTCGACAAGTGTTTGATGTCGGGCGAACTTGTCTTCATCGTTGCAGGACGTCCCTACCACGCCGATAGCCTTGTAAATCAGAAGGTGGGTCAGATACTTGCAGACCTTGGCATTACGGCTCTTACCGACGACGTATTTTTAGACCCGCACGCAGGCGAAAAACCGAACGCGAAATACCGACTACTACATTTGCTCGGCGACGGATTCAAGCGACTGAATATGGTCTCGCAGTGGTCGTACCCGAACCGCGTAGTACACGCTGCTATGGAGGTAGCCAAACTCCCCGACAATGTACAACTTATACAGTTGAATTCGTTTGGTTGCGGTCCCGACTCGTTCTATATGGAAGAGGTCGGACAGATACTTCGTCAGGCGGGCAAAAACCATACTGTCCTTCGGATAGACGAGATAGCTTCACCCGGCTCTATCCGCCTTAGGATACGAAGCCTCATAGAAAGCCTCCGAACGGTGAAGGGAAAATAATTTTCACGCTACAAAACATTGAATATGAACAACAACAATAAATCGTACAACGGATATAACGCTATTTTTACTCGAAAAGACAGAAAGAAGACTATACTTATTCCTTGGTTTACAGACTTTTTGTCGCCGATGATACCTGCTGTTGCCAAAATAGCGGGTTACAACTTCGTAAACTGCCCGAAGACATCGAAACAATCTGCCGAGATGGGGTTAAAATACGGACACAACGAGGTGTGCTATCCCGCTACTCTCGTTCTCGGCGACCTCATAGCAGAGATACAAACCGGACGTTACAACATCGACGACCTTGCCGTGGCTATTACCCAGACAGGCGGGCAATGCCGAGCTACGAACTATCTGTCGTTCATCAAAACGGGGCTTAAAAATGCGGGATACGGACAAATCCCCGTAATATCGGTATCGGTCGGCGGCGTACATCAGAACGAGCAACCGGGATTTAAACTACCTATATTCAGGATTTTACCGCTGGTTATAAATGCTTTTTTGTTTGGCGATTCGCTGAATCAGATATTTGCGTCGGCGGTTGCAAGAGAGCGTATCAAGGGGCAATCGGAAAGTCTATTCGACAAATATATGCAGCTTGCCGTCTCTCTGATAGAGAAGAGGGAGCACAAAAAACTGCTGCCGTTGCTACAAAGTGCTGTAGCAGAATTCGAAACCATCGATATCGTAGAAGACAGGAAAATAGATAAGATAGGACTTATAGGCGAAATCTTCGTCAAATACAACAACTACGGACAGGCAAACATAACGCGTTGGCTTCGCGAACAAGGGTTCGAGGTAATAGCTCCGCCAATGATACACTTCTTCACACAGACATTTGTAAATCAAGAGATAAACACAAAAAACGGACTAAGCAAATTTAACTTTTTACAAAAAGTACTACTGCTGTTTTTTCAGCGATTGTTCGACAAAAAAATGGCAAAAATTCGAGTTATACTTACAAAATCGAAGTTTTATACTCCTCACAAATCGGTTTTCGAGATAGCCAAATATGCCAAAGATATCATAGACTTATCGAATCAGTTCGGCGAGGGGTGGCTCATAGCGGGCGATATAGCCAATTTTTCGCGCGAAGGCATAAACCGAGTAGTCTGCGTACAGCCGTTTGGATGTATAGCCAATCATATAGTAGCCAAAGGTATAGAGCGACGCATCAAAGAGTTTTACCCCGATATGAATCTGCTTTTTCTCGATATAGATGGCGGTATGGCGGAAGTAAATCTGCAAAACAGGCTCAAATTCCTGATAAACTGACCGTTAAATATTTACCTTATTGCCCATATCGAGCTTGATAAAGATAAATAGCAGTATCGTAAAGGCAAGCAACGACGAACCGCCGTATGAGAAAAACGGCAAAGGTATCCCTATTACAGGCACTATTCCCACGACCATACCTATATTAATGATAACGTGGAAGATAAATATCCCAGCCACCGAATAGCCATAAACACGGGCAAAGATATTGGACTGTCGCTCACTTAGAAACAAGATGCGATAAATAAAGAGGAAAAACATAGATACCACTAATATACTTCCGACAACCCCCCACTCCTCGGCAATGGTACAGAATATGAAGTCGGTATCTTGCTCGGGCACAAACTTTAGCTTTGTCTGTGTCCCTTTCAGAAATCCTTTGCCCCAAAGCCCGCCCGACGAAATGGCTATCTTCGACTGATTGGTATTCCACTCGGCACCTTTGGGGTCTTCTTTGAGCCCCAACAGAGTCTCGATACGTATCTTCTGATGAGGCTCTAAAACTTTCTCGAATATAAATTCCGTTGAAAATGAGTATGCTACAAATGATATTATAAAAACCGCCGTAAGCAGATAAATTTTTCTGCCCGAATCGATAAATACCTTTACAAGCAGCCCCAACATCAAAAGAGCGGCTAATAGAGCGACATATAGCAAATCTATTTTTATCAGAAAGATATTCAGTACTATAGCTATAGCATACAGTCCCAAGACGATACCCAATATATGTATTATCCTTATTTTCGTGTTGTGTATGGCATATAGTTCGTAGATAATAGCTGCTATCAATAGTATTATATTGGTAGAGATGAGTTTACCCAGATGTTCGGTATAGAATATTTCGGTATCGCTTGCGAAACGTATGGTAACAATAAAAACGACGACCGACAGAAAAGCGACCAATATCACCATAGGCGAAAGCCCTTCGCGATAGAGCATTAGCATAAAAGCCAAGAATACCAAGGCAGAGCCCGCCTCTTTCTGCATCAGTATGATAGCCATAGGCAAGGCTATGATTAGTATGGTTACCAGTATCTTACGCCGAACCGAGATGAAAAAAATATTCTGTAAGCTATAGAAATATGCTATCGCTAAGGCAGTGGCAAACTTGGCAAATTCTGCGGGCTGTATCGAAAAACCTCCTATCACGAGCCACGAATGAGAGCCTTTGATGTTTGGAGCAACGAAGAGCGTAACTATAAGCAACACTACTACAGCCACATATATAACGTACGACCACGTATAGAAAAACAGTGGCTTGGTATTGAGTATGACGATAGCAGCCACAATACTGACGCAAATCCATATAAATTGCATCCCTGAGCGGTAATCTATATCGAGTATTGAGGTCTGGCTTTTGACATAACTTGCCTCATATACGCATACCCAACCCAATATCAGGAATATGGCATACAATATTAACAAAGGTTTGTCGATACGCCTGAAAAAAGAGTTTTGCATACGGATATATGGCTAAAAATGAGCAGATTACCTTCTTTTTCTAAGAAACGATAATGCTATCTTGGCTACCGATATAAATATGGGAGCCCACGAAATGCTCCTCGACAAAGGCTTGAATATCATCGACACGAAACCTATCGGACGCGAAACTTTCTCTATTTTGCTAAGTACTGCAGACCTGTATTCGTTTCGTGTTATTATCAGATTGCGGCGTAGACGTTGCAGGTCTTCGAGCGATTCTATCGGTTGGTTCAGACTCATTGTTGTGGAATATTGTTGTTATGCTTTTTTTCGTTATCCGCAGTCGTATCTGTAAGATTATCATCGGATTGAAAAAGCAGTTTATATACTTTTTTGATAAAGAAATTCAAAAACAGTCGTTCGCTAAAAGCGATTATCATAATCGACAGTGCGATGAACAGCACTATCATAATGATAGTAGCCCAGAATACCGAATCGGTCATCTGATTGAACAGGTTGAAAAGCATCACCGAAAAATAGGCGATAGCGACGGTAGCCATTATCGCCGCCAAGACGATGCCTATAACGAAAGTCATCAGCTTGGAGATTTTTTCTAACAGACTTATTTTCAGTATATCAACCTCTACTTTGATATAATCTTTCACCTCTTCGATAAATGGTTTGTTGTCTTCGGCCATGGTTATATTTTTTCAGTTGTCGTTTTTTACAAAAACGATAAACTGCTACCTGAGTGGCAGCAATTTATCATTCGATTCACTAAGCCTCTTGGTGCGATATTTTATTTACAACGCTCGCCTTAAGGTCTTGCAACTTCTCTTGCAGGTCGTTGTACTGATCTTCGCCCAAGCCCGATTTGATACCGCTTTTTATCTTATCTGCGATATATTCACGAGTCTCTTCTCCGCTTCTGGGAGCCAGTAGCAATGCTGCTACACCACCGGCGACTACTCCGCCTAAAAATGCCAATAAAGTGTTTTTATTCATATCATTATATTATTAAAGTGTTTATACCGATAGCAAAGATATACAAATATCAATCGACAAACAACTTTTTGAACGTTTTTAACACAACATCTACCGCTCCCTCCACACCTAATAGCGATGTATTGAGGCACATATCGTACGACGAGGCTTGTCCCCATATTTTATTGGTATAGAAGTTGTAGTACGAAGAGCGTTTTTTATCGGTACTCTCTACTTTTTTCATAGCGCTATCGTGCGAAATATTAAGCGTTTGCGAGATATTGGCAATCCTATCGTCCAATTCGGCACAGACAAAGATACGAAGGGTTTTCGGGTGTTGTCGCAATATATAGTCGGCACACCGCCCCACGAATATACAACTCTCTCTCTGCGATATATCTCGTATCGTATCGCTTTGAATTTGAAAGAGATTCTCGTTTTGTATGAAATTATCGTTGTTGCTCCAGATAGATCTAAGTGCCTTCTGTAGAAAGCTATAACTCTCCTTCTCGTCGGCGTGCTCAAAGACATCGCTACAAAGTCCGCTCTGACGAGCAGCTATGGAGAGTATGTTTTTGTCGTACAGAGGAATATGCAACTCCTCCGATAGCCTTTTGCCTATCGCGAGCCCATTGCTGCCTATCTCTCTGCCTATGGTGATGATTGGATATTCCATCGAGTCGTTGATTTTTCTGCAAAATTACTACTTTACGACAATAATAACACTCCGAACAAAGCCGGTATTAGCATTTATATATTAAGGATAGCGGCAATATAAACACCGTCAATATGCATATAAAAATCATCTGTTGTGGGGTTGCGAAGATGACTGTACCTTTGCAAAAAATTTAAAACAACAGATTAATTAAGAATATAAATAAGATAATTTTATGGCACAGACAATCATCAATTCAATCATGCCGAGCTTCAAACTGCAGGCATATCGCAAAGGCGAAGGTTTTGTAACCGTTTCCAACGACGACCTCAAAGGTAAATGGGCAGTATTGCTATTCTATCCTGCCGACTTTACATTCGTATGTCCCACCGAGTTGGCCGATATGGCAGACCATTACGAAGAGTTCGAAAAACTCGGTGTAGAGGTATATTCAGTATCTACCGACACTCATTTTGTACACAAAGCGTGGGCAGATGCTTCCGAAAAAATCAACAACATCCAATACACTATGTTGGCAGACCCCACGGGTAATCTCTGCCGTGCTATGGGTGTTATGATAGAAGAGGCAGGTGTGGCTTACAGAGGCACATTCTTGTTCAACCCACAGGGAGAGGTGAAAGTAGTGGAAATACACGACAACGGAATAGGTCGCGACGCTTCGGAACTTCTACGCAAGGTGAAAGCCGCTCAATTCGTAGCAGCTCACCCCGATGCAGCTTGCCCTGCCAAGTGGAGAGAAGGCGACGAGGTTCTCAAACCAAGTATCGATCTCGTAGGTAAGATTTAATCTACCGATAATGTAAAAATCAGGAATTGGGCGGTATATAGTAAATCTTTTCATACAAAATCCTAAAATAGTCCTCCGTTCAATTCCTATTTTACTTAACAACTAAAAAAAACACAAACATATTATGTTAGATCAATCTATGTTAGACAGCCTAAAAGGTATTTTTGCTCCGCTTACGGGCAATTATACACTATCGGCTGCAACCACAAACGACAAAAACGGTAACGATCTTGCTACAATGTGTCGTCAGATGGCTTCGGTATCGGAGCATATCGTAGCAGAGGTACATACTGCCGATAGACTGAGCCTGACATTACTCAAAGATGGCAAAGAACTTGGTATCGTATTCCGCGGTATCCCTGGTGGACACGAGTTTACAAGTTTGTTGCTTGCCATACTTAATGCCGATGGTAAAGGAAAAAATCTACCCGACGAATTGCTTGCGGCACGTATCGGAGCATTGAATACACCTCTGAAGCTAACCACATACGCATCGCTTACCTGCATCAACTGCCCCGACGTTGTACAAAGCCTCAACCTGATGGCTCTTTACAACCAAGGTATTACTCACGAGATGGTAGATGGTGCTATATATAAGGAAGAGGTCGAACGCCTCGATATCAGCGCAGTACCTACCGTATATGCCAACGGCGAATTGCTGCACGTCGGCAAATCTACTCTCGGCGAACTACTTGCAAAACTCGAAGAGAAGATAGGAGCAGGCAAGATAGACACACTGCCTTCGGCAGCGAAGCAATACGACTTGGTCGTGGTCGGAGGTGGACCGGCAGGCACATCGGCAGCCATATACTCTGCCCGCAAAGGGCTTAATGTGGCAGTCGTAGCCGAACGTATCGGAGGACAGGTCAACGAAACCGTAGGTATCGAAAACCTGCCGTCGGTACCCCAAACCACAGGTGCCGAACTTGCAGCAGCACTAAAAACACACGCACAAACATATAACATAACTCTGCTCGAACAGCGTTTGGTAGAGGCGATACGCGAAGAAGACGGAGGTTTTGTGCTCTCTACTTCGCTTGGAGAAGAGTTGAAGACATCTCAGGTCATAATAGCCACCGGAGCCAAATGGCGTAAACTCGGTGTCGAAGGCGAAGACCGATATATCGGACGCGGAGTGGCGTTCTGTCCTCACTGCGACGGACCGTTTTTCAAAGACCGCCGTGTGGCTGTCGTCGGTGGCGGCAATTCGGGTATCGAGGCGGCAATAGACCTTGCAGGGATATGCTCGCACGTAACGGTACTCGAGTTTATGCCCGAACTCAAAGCCGATGTGGTGCTACAACAGAAAGTCCGTTCGCTACCTAATGTAGAGGTGTTTACCAATGTCGCTACCGAAGAGATCGTCGGCGATGGTTCGAAAGTTACGGGCATCAGGGTAAAAGACCGCAATACCGACCAAACCCGCACAATCGACCTCGATGGTGTATTCGTGCAGATAGGGCTTGCTGCCAATAGTGCCGTGTTCGCATCGATGGTAGAGACAAACCGTGTCGGAGAGATTGTCGTCGACGAACGTTGCCGCACGTCGAAAGCGGGTGTATACGCCGCAGGCGACTGTACAACCGTACCTTACAAACAGATAGTAATAGCTATGGGTGAGGGAGCCAAAGCGTCGCTCACAGCATTCGACGATAGAATAAGAAACGAAAGATAAGACTACATAAATATTTGGTTAAATGATTATATAATGTTAATGGAGGAGGGGCTACCGTGAGGATAGCCCCTTTTTTGACGGTTAAGTGTAATTGAGTAGAAAAAATTTTATTGCTGTCCGATAAAGGTTTTTGATTTAGATAAAGAAATAGGCCGATTGCGTTGCAATCAGCCTATTTACTCTACTAACTTTATGCTTTTTATAATGAAACTTTCAATGCTTTCGATCCGATACGGACGATATACATACCCTTGCCAAGCAAGTTTGTATCGAGAGTAACGCTGGCGGAGGTTATGTTTTGGTGCATCACTTCGGCTCCGTACATCGTGATAACGGTCAGTGTCTTGCCTATCAGCTCTTGTGGAACGCCGATAACGATATTTCCTGCCTGTACCGAAAGAATTTTTATCTGTTCGTCGATATTTGCATCGTCGACCGAGGTAGTAACATTTTGATCTATCTTTATGGGCGCACTTGCCAGACATCTTACACTATATCCCAT
>CAJPNS010000047.1 GCA_905372135.1 Porphyromonadaceae bacterium
CGTGTTCACCGTGCTCGGAGAGAATACGGGAATGGTTTTCTTTGACGAAAGCCACACAGCTTGCCGAAGGTCCTACGACATAGGTATAGTTTTTGAACAATTGCTCGAAGCGCTTGGCTAATTTCAACGAATCTCCTTCAAATCCTGCATTCGCCATCGGCTGTCCGCAGCAGGTTTGTCCGAGAGGGTAATCAACGTCTATCCCAAGACTTGTAAGCAGTTTGTAACACGCAATGCCAATGTTCGGATAGACGGCATTGACATAACAGGGAATAAATAATCCTACTTTCATATAACCACGTAATTTTTTTGTTGTCTTAATAGTATAGTATATAGTACTTTTTCTGCAAAAACTTAGATTGCATACCTTTTCAGAAAATTTTCTGTAAATATACGGAGTATTTTTTTGTACTACCAAACAAAAAGTATAAAAAACAACTCCAAACCTACTTTTTTAATATTTTTTTTGACGACAACAGTTCGCTTTTTTGTATTTTAACCTTATCGTATCCATATATTCCTTTGCTATTGGTAATCAGTTCTGACTCTCCTCGATATTATCGAATAAGACGTATTTCTCTCGGTATCCGATATTTTTTATATTTTTGCAATTCGTATTTTTGAAAATAAAAATTTTATCGACAGAAGAAATGGACGAATTAATTTTGGAACTCAAGCAAAAAATAGTGGAAGCCCTTAATTTGGAAGATGTTAAGCCTGAGGATATAGACGAAAACGCTGCCCTATTCGGCGACGGACTGGGGCTCGACTCTATCGATGCATTGGAACTTATCGTTTTGCTCGACAAGACATACGGTATCCGACTGGCAGACCCCAAAGAGGGTAGAGAGATATTCCGCTCCATACGCACTATGGCAGAATACATTACAAAGCACAGAACAAAATAAAAGATGCAGCCAATAGTGGTAACGGCAATGGGTATAATTTCCTCAATAGGCAACTCTGTTGAGGAAAATTTGTATTCTTTGCGTGGAGGCAAACCACAAATATCGCGTTTGGACAACCTACACTCGACACTGAGAGACAACATAAAAGTCGGTGAGATAAAACTCTCTAACAGCGAACTTGCAAAGCGACTCGGTATCGACCGTCGAGCCGAATATTCGCGTACCGCACTGCTCGGTATATGGGCTGCAAAAGAAGCTATCGCCGGCTTATCTGCCGACGAGATAAAAAGTCTCGGCTTCGTTTCTGCATCTACCGTGGGAGGTATGGACAAAACCGAACAGTTTTTCTACGAATACAAAACCAATGTTGAGGCACGACGTCATATCTATACCCACAATATAGGCGAAAATACACGTATGATAGCCGATTACTTCGGTATCGGAGGTATGGTAACGGCGGTAAGCACTGCCTGTTCGTCTTCTGCCAATGCCATTATGGTGGGGACAAACCTCCTACGTACAGGGCGGCTCAGTCAGGTATTGGTGGGCGGCAGCGACGCTCTGTGTAAGTTCACCATCAACGGCTTCAACTCGCTGATGATACTATCCGACGACGCTTGTAAGCCGTTCGACTGCAACCGCAAGGGGCTCAATCTCGGCGAGGGGGCAGCTTATCTGTTGATAGAAACCGAAGAAAATGCCATACGGCACGGTCGCACAGTATTGGCAGTGTTGTCGGGTTGGGGCAATACCAACGAAGCCTATCATCAGACTGCTTCGTCGGCAGAGGGAGACGGAGCAGCGGCAGCTATGGCGAAAGCTCTCGACATCGCCTCGATAGCACCACACGAGATAGACTATATCAACGCACACGGCACTGCGACCGACAACAACGATATGTCGGAGAGTGTAGCCATAAGACGCATATTTGGCAACGAAGTGCCCGACTTTAGCTCTACGAAAGCCTTTATGGGACATACGCTTGCAGCCGCCTCGTCGGTAGAAGCCGTATATAGTATACTGTCCATCAGGGAGTCGGTGGTGTTTCCCAATCTCAACTTCGACACTCCTATAGAGGAGACAAATCTGACACCGCAGACAACCCTCAAACACAAGCCGATACGTAATGTGTTGTCCAATTCGTTCGGGTTCGGCGGCAATTGTTCTACGCTTATTTTCTCTAAATATGAAAAATAGAGTATATATCAATGGTAGCTGTGCCATCTCTGCACAACCTACATTCGAAGGCGATTTCCTCGGCAATATAAACGAGAATATACAAGATAACGTTCTCCACGTAATAGAACCCAATTACAGAGACTACATTGCTCCTTCTGCTATCCGTCGTATGAGCCGTGCCGTAAAGATGGGTATTGTCGCCTCCAAAAGGGCTCTCGGCGAGGCTTGCCTCGAACTACCCGAAGCGATAGCGGTAGGTACGGGAATGGGGTGTGTGCAAGACTCCGAGAAGTTTCTCCGTGCAGTGTTGGACAACGAAGAGCAATACCTTACGCCTACGGCTTTTATCCAATCGACCCACAACACTGTGGCGGGGCAGATAGCTCTCGAACTGCAATGCAAGGGAGCGAATTTTACCTTTGTCGATGGCTCCACCTCGTTCGAATCGGCTCTGTCGGATGCTGCTATGCAGATAGAATTGGGCGATATACGCAACACTCTGGTGGGGGGAGTAGACGAAAACACACCGTATTGTCTCGAAATTTATGAGTTGGACAACATAATCAAACCCCGACACGAAGCCCCTTTCAGTATTACCGATGCTCGGAGCAAGGGAGTAGTCTTTTCGGAAGGAGCCTCGTTTTTTGTGCTCTCCGACGAGAGAAACGAACACACATACGCCGCCTTGGCAGATGTCGATTTTAGAAACGACGTCCCCGATACAGGCGTGTTTGTAGGTGACTTTCTAAGTAGAAACAATCTCGACATCGACGACATAGACCTGATGCTATCGGGGCGTAACGGCAACAGCGAAGACCTCGCAGGATTCGACACCGCAGAGAAATTGATGCGGTGTACCAAACTCTACTACAAACATCTGAGCGGCGACTACTTTACAGCCTCGGCATTCGGGTTTTGGGTAGCGTGTAACGTACTGAGGAGCGGACGTATTCCTCAGCTTTTGAAGCCAGTCGGCACACTGCCCGAGGAAGTCAGAAATATGCTCATATACAACCAATTCAGAGGCAAAGGTCAGAGCCTCATTCTACTCCAAAAAGTATAAACCGTGAGGAAAATATCTATTGCCTCATTAGAATAGCGATAGCAGAGCGACTATCATATTATCAGACTACTCTACTCCGCTCTTACGGCAAGCAATTACTTGAACTTATATCTGCAAGTAATCTTTCGCTTTACAATATTCGCAAGTTTCGACTTTATGAGTTGTTTGCGTAGCGGCGATATGCGGTCGATAAACATCGTGCCTTCGATGTGGTCGTATTCGTGTTGTATAATACGAGCGTAATAACCTGTATACTCCTCACTTTTAGGCTCGAATAGTTCATCGAGATACTCTATCTTTATACTACTCGGTCGAGGTACGGACTCCGATATGTTGGGCAACGACAAGCACCCCTCGTCGTACACCACAGTTTCGCCATAACGTTCTGTGATAGTGGCATTAATAAAAACTTTTGTCTTAGGCATATCGCGAAGTTCGGCGAAGTCTTTCTCGGTATCGAGAGCAGATATATCGACCATAAAAAGTCGTATCGGAACCCCCACTTGCGGAGCTGCCAGCCCGATACCATCGGCATTGTGCATAGTATCGAACATATTTTCTATCAGTTCCGACAGATGAGGATAGTCTTTTTCGATAGGTTTACCCACTTCTCGAAGTACGGGAGCTCCATATAAATGTACAGGCAATATCATTTTTATCGATATGTATTATAAAATAACATTGGCAAAATTACAAAAAAATCTGCCTCGATAATATTGATTTTATCTTATAGTGTATAAACACTATCTAATTGGACATAATGATAAATACAGAGGGGAATAATGTAAGACGACAGAACGAAATAATTTATTAATTTTGCAGGCAAAAATTTATAATATTACAAACTACTATGCAGGTAATCAATTTATCGGCCACAGAATCGGTCTTGGGCAACTATATAAGAGAGATACGCGACGTCGAAATACAAAAAGACAGTATGCGGTTCAGACGTAATATGGAGCGAATCGGCGAATGTCTGGCGATAGAGCTCAGCAAGTCGCTCAAATACAAGACTGTATCCACACAAACACCACTCGGTACGGCTCAGGTAAGTATTGTAGACGACACCATAGTAGTAGCCTCTATTCTAAGGGCAGGGCTTGTGTTGCATAGCGGAGTATTGGCTATATTCGACAGAGCCGAAAATGCCTTTGTAACTGCTTATAGGAAATATACATCGACAAACGAATTCAACATCCACGTCGACTATATATCGTCGCCCGACCTTACGGGTAAAACCCTGATAATAGTAGACCCTATGCTTGCTACGGGCAGTTCGATGGAGCTGTCGTACAAAGCTCTATTGCAGAAAGGCACACCGTCGAAAGTACATATTATAAGCGCAATAGCATCGAAGCCGGCTATAGATTACCTCAGTAAGTCGATGCCCGAAGACTCTACTCTATGGGTAGCTGCTATCGACGAAAATATCAACGAACACGCATATATCGTACCCGGACTTGGCGATGCAGGCGACTTGGCATTCGGGCAAAAGCTCGACTAATACAAGTCTCTACACATCAACGAACTACTCTATTTTATCGATATTGATATCTTCGTATCTACCGATAAAATCGAAGATACGTGCCTCGTATCTGTCTCCCCTCATCTTTATATCGACAGTAACTAATATCGTATCGTTTTTGTGTGACAACTCTTTTACTTCATAAGAGTCGATATCGATATGTTCGTCTTTCATATCACATATCATACGCTGTATGTTTTTACGCGACGACGACGAAAGGGTAAGGCTGATATTTCGTGTACCGAACCTACGAAGTATCAGATAGAGTATCTCCAGACACGCCAACACCATAACGGTAGCCGATACGGCAATCAGATACATTCCCGAACCGCACGTCATACCGATAGCTGCCGTAACCCACAAGCCTGCAGCCGTGGTAAGTCCGCGTACTACGTGCTTCTGAAAAATGATGATACCCGTACCGATGAAACCGATACCTGTCACTACCTGCGAAGCTATTCGAGACGGGTCGAGAGATATGTTTGTATCGCCACGAGCAAGTATTTCGCCAAAACCCGAATGCGAGAGTATCATAAAAAGTGCACTACCGAGAGCCACAAGCAAATGTGTACGAAAACCCGCTTCTTTAGAACGGTATTCGCGTTCGAGACCGATGACTCCACCCAAAACGCACGCAATGAATATCCTTAAAATAAAATCCCAGTACATATATTATAAGTTCAAGATAATCAAAATAAAAGTCTTTTACAATATGTTGTTTTTACGCTTCAACTTGCCACGATATACTATCATCTTTCAATATCGTATAACTCTATTATACGGATTAGCGTCTATTACCCATTCTACAACACCGCCGTCTACTGATGTTCGGGGCGGAGCAGGTCGTTGACGTTCTTTACGGGATTGAAGGTAGCTAAGGGCACTTCGACGAATACCGTGTTCCAGTCTGCCATAGCACCGTTCCACAATCCGGGCAGTTCAAGAGCCTTCAGCTCTCTGCCGCCTTTCGACTTCGTCGAGATAAAGCAAGTGGTGCTGTCGACGTACTTGCGTAGGTCGAACGCCCTGCCTTTGTAATCTTTCGGGCAACATACCAAATCGACGGGATTGAAGTGTGTCGCCTGCTCCATAATAGCTCTCTGCGTGTCGTCGGCAGTGTTTATCTGCGACGCCTCGAGTATCTGCGGCGATACCGTGCCGTCGGCATTGTGTACGAGGTACGGACCTCCGCCGGGCTCGCCTTCGTTCTTTACCATACCGCAGACACGCAGAGGACGGTCGAGTTTGCGGCGAAGGTACGCCCGCTTGTCCTCTCTGTCGAGTTGCTCGGCGTTGCGGTAGTTGAATAGGCGGCTTTGGCAGAACTTGTCTATAACTTGCAGTTTCGCTTCTGTAATATCGGGATTTTCGAGTTCCCGCAGGTATTCGAATGCCTGCTGTTGAAGGTTTACGGCATAGCCTGCTATGGCTTTTTTCCACTCGGCGGTAGTCTCTTTAAGGTGGTCGGGCACAACATTGTCTATGTTTTTTATGAATACGATGTCGGCGTCCAGCTCGTTGAGGTTCTCTATCAGGGCACCGTGTCCGGCGGGACGCAGCACGAGCGAACCGTCTTCGTCTCTGAACGGTTCGTTATGAGTGTCGGCAGCTATGGTGTCTGTCGATTTCTTCTGTTCCGAAAACGATACGTCGAACCGTACCCCGTAGCGTTCTTCGTATTTGTCGATGTTTTGGGTAAGATGTTCTGCAAAAAGCCGACGATGTTCGGGCGAGACGGTGAAGTGCAGCCTCACCGTATTATCTTTGCCGCGTGCGTATTGGACTCCCTCCACAAGGTGTTCGAGCATAGGTGTCCGTCGTTCGTTGTGGTAACGGTGAAATAGCAAAAGCCCTTTCGGCAGATTGCCGTAATTGAGACCTTGTTCCTCGAGCAGCAGCCTGAGTACGAGAGTAAATTCGCCTGCTATGAGCAGCTCTTCCAAGCCTTTGCCGTGGACTTCTTGGCACTTCTGGTCGAGCAGGTCGTAGAAGGCAAAAAACTCTATATCGTTGAAGAATTTTCCGACAAATTGTGTAGGCTCTTCCTTCTCTATGTACTCGAATAAATCTTTGAACATACGTGAAGCTGCCCCCGAAGCAGGCACGAACTTAACGGCACGGTGTCTGTCGTCGGTAAGATATTGAGCCCACGTGTCGGTGTACCGACATCGTTCGTCGTCGTCGAGACGTACGATTCCATCGCCCACAGAGGCGGCACGGTCTATTTGGGGATAGTTTATTCCCCTTCGGAATATTTGTAGCTGTTCTTCGATTGTCTTGGGTTCTATACCGAATGTTTTGAGTTGTCGAATGTCGTTTTTGCTAAACATAGAGATAAACTTTTTTGTATGTTTTTTAAACTGCTTGCGATATTAGTGTGGCAAAGTTAGGAAAATTATTTTTATCGGTTACCATCAATCTCCTCGTTTTTCTTATAAAAAGATGTAACTTTGCAAGCAAAATGGGAAATGCATAATTAATATTGTAAATTTATATATGAAAAGATTTCGTTTGTTTGAGATGATTGCAGGCTGGGCAGTATTTGCCATTGCTGCCTTTACCTACCTTTCGACTATTGAGCCGAGTGCATCTTTTTGGGATTGCGGCGAGTTTATAGCCTCGTCGGATAAGTTCGAGGTGGGGCACCCTCCGGGAGCTCCTTTCTTTATGCTTATGGGAAGAATTTTTGCTCTCTTTGCCTCCGAACCTACTCAGGTAGCCAAGATGATAAACTCTTTTTCGGCTCTCTGTAGTGCGGCTACAATTCTGTTCCTATTCTGGACTATCACGCATTTTGCCCGTAAGATGACCATAAAAGACGAAAGCGACTTCTCGCTGACGAAGATATTATCGATACTCGGAGCGGGTGCAGTAGGAGCTTTGGCTTATACGTTTTCGGATACGTTTTGGTTTTCGGCAGTCGAAAGTGAGGTATATGCCTTCTCGTCGCTCTTTACGGCGGTGGTATTCTGGTGTATCTTGCGTTGGGAAGATTCAGACGACAAGGGCAAAGGTATGCCTTGGATAGTACTGATAGCCTATCTGATGGGGCTCTCTATCGGTGTGCACTTGCTCAACTTGCTGGCAATACCTGCAATAGTACTTATATATTATTTCAAAAAGACAGAAAAGGTCGATTGGAAAGGCGTAGTAAAAGCTCTCGGTATATCGTTTGTGATACTGCTTTTCGTGCAATACGGTATCATTCCCGGTTTCACGAAGGTGGCAGGCGTATTCGAGTTGTTTTTCGTCAATAGCGTAGGTATGCCGTTCAATTCGGGGCTGTTCGTATATCTTATCATAGTAGCGGCTCTGTTTGTATGGACTCTGTACGAGACACACAAAGGCACCGATGGCACCAAGATAAAAATATCGTTTGCGCTGCTTATGTCGATGCTCGGAATACCCTTCTTAGGCAGCGGTATATGGCTCGGGTTGATAATTATAGCTGCAGGAGCGTTCTGGCTTTTCTACCGCAAAAAGTGGAATTACAAATGGTTCAATATCATCACTCTCTGTGTGTTGATGATGGTGATAGGCTACTCTTCGTTTGCTCTGATAGTGATTCGCTCTTCGGCAAACCCGCCGATGGACCAAAACTCACCCGAAAACGTGTTCGCTCTGCGTTCGTACCTGAATCGCGAACAATACGGCGACAATCCGCTATTCTACGGGCAGTCGTTCAACTCACCGATAGAGTATAAAGATGACGGCACCGGACGCTGTATGGCAGAAATTGTATACGGCAGCACCAACTATATTCGCAAGGTAAAAGAGAATGCTTCGGAAAAAGACAGATATATAAGCGTAGGCAAGTCGCAGAAGGGAGTGGAATATATGTCGGAAGGCAAGATGCTGTTCCCGCGTATGTATTCGCAGCAGCCGCACCACGTCGAAGCTTATAAGCAGTGGACAGACTTCAGAGGAAAGCGCATTACCGTCAATCAGTGCGGACAAAACAGAGAATACACCGTGCCGACGATGGGCGAAAATCTCAAGTTTTTATTCTCGTACCAAATAAACTTCATGTATTGGAGGTACTTTATGTGGAACTTCGTCGGACGGCAAAACGACATACAGTCGAACAACGGCGAACTCGACGCAGGACAGTGGATATCGGGAATACCATTCGTCGACAACGCTCTGTACGGCGACCAAAACAAACTACCCGACAACCTCAAAAACAACAAAGGACACAATCGTTACTACTTCTTGCCCCTTATACTCGGCTTGCTCGGTATCTTGTGGCAACTCTCGAGAGGCAGCAAGGGCAAACATCAGTTTTGGATAATATTGGTACTCTTCTTTATGACCGGTATCGCCATAGTATTATATATAAACCAGACACCGTATCAGCCGCGTGAGCGCGACTATTCGTATGCCGGCTCGTTCTACGCCTTCGCTATCTGGCTCGGGTTGGGTATGCTCGGCTTGGCTCGACTACTCGAGAAGGCAAAGCTACCGAAAAGCATAGCCGCTGCTTTGGCGTTTGTGCTCTCGATGGGAGTGCCCGCTCTTATGGCTTCCGAAAACTGGGACGACCACGACCGTTCGAATCGCTATATCGCCACCGACACGGGCTACAACTATCTCAATACTTGTGCCCCAAATGCTATACTTTTCTGCAACGGCGACAACGATACTTTCCCGCTCTGGTACAGCCAAGAGGTCGAAGGTACACGCAACGACATACGTACCTGCAACCTCTCGTACATATCGGCTCCGTGGTATATATCGGCTATGCAGCGTCCGTATTACACCGGCGACAAACTGCCTATCGATCTGCGTCCCGAAGAATATAGAGAAAATTCGCTCGATATAGCTATCGTGCAAGATATGCCGCAGTTTGGCGGAAAACTCTCTGCCGAAAAAGCATTCGAACTTTTGCGTAACAAAGATTTGCAAGAGAGAGACGGCATAGGATATATGTTTGCCTCAACACTCACTTTCCCCGTCGACAAACAGAAAGTAATAGAATCCGGCATAGTAGCCAAAGAAGATTACGACAAGATACTCGACACTATTACGCTGAAAATAACGAAAAGAAACCTCAACAAAGGCGATATTGCGGTACTCAACGTACTTAAAAACAACGATTGGACTCGCCCGATATACTTCTGTATCACTATCGGCAGCGACTTCTACCCCACGAGAGCTATCGATGAGTATTCTCAGTGCGAGGGGCTCGCATATCGGTTCGTACCTATAAAGAAAAACCGCCAGCCCAATACAGAGGTTATGTACGACAATATGATGAATAAGTTCCGCTATCGTATGGCAGGCAAGAATATCTATCTCGACGAGACAAATGCGCGAATGTGTAAAACCATACGTCAGCAGTTTGCCGTATTGGCAGCTAGTCTTGTCGACAAGGGCGATAGCACCAGAGCACTCAAGGCACTCCGAAGAGCCGAACAAGAGGTACCCGAGTCGCTGCTCGCATACGACTACACGATGTTGATATTCGCCGATGCTTATTACAGAGCAGGCGACAAAAAACGAGCCGACTATATCATCGATAAGATAATGACTGCAACCGAGCAAAACCTCACCTACGTACTGTCGTTGCCAATTAGAAAGCAGAGCTATGTATCGCCCGATATGTCGTTGCGTCAGAGTATGGGTGTGCTACAGCAGTGTGCTTATCTGACCAATACCTTCAACAGCGACTTGGCAAAGCAGGCTCAAACTATCTTCGAACGGTACTACCAGACGCTCGCACCGCGACTTCAATAGAAAGCTTAATGTTTAGATGGTTATTATATCAAAAAAAGACGACTCCTTGCGATAAGGCGTCGTCTTTTTTTCTATGTCTGTCGGGTAGCCGATAGGAAACCTTCGGGCAGCTACGATTGCAGCTTTAGGCGGGTGATTACCTTTTTGGTATATAGCGGGAAGTCGCCATTCATCATCCACTGGTAATAGCTCGGGTCGCGTTGGAAAACATCTACGACGAGCATACCTTTGTACTTGCCGAAATTGAAAATCTCACGTTTATTGCTATCGTATATGATACGTCCTGCGTAGTCGACATTCTTGTTGTGCGAAGAGTATTCCGACAGGAAATCGACGGAGTTTTCCAAGTCGTCGTACTTGTCGAGTTGAGCCTCGAGTATCTCTAAAGTAGCCATCGTATCGGCTTCGGAGCTGTGAGCGTTGCTGAGCTCTTTACTGCAATAGAATCTGTATGCCGCCGACAGATTGCGTGGTTCTTGTTTGTAGAAAATCACCATCACATCTACAAACTTACGTTTCTTGAGGTCGACGTCGACATCGGCACGCAGAAATTCCTCTACAAGCAGCGGTATATCGAAGTTTATCGAGTTGTACCCCGCCAAGTCGCAGCCCTCAATATCTTTGGCTATACTTGCAGCTACCTGTCGGAACGCAGGGCAATCGGCCACATCTTGATCGTATATACCGTGTACGGCCGAAGCCTGTTCGGGTATGTGCATTTGCGGATTGATTCGTAAGGTTTTCGATGTCTTGTTGCCGTTGGGTTCTACTTTCAGGTAGGTTATCTCCACTATTCTATCCGAAGAGACGTTGATACCGGTGGTTTCCAAGTCGAAAAATACTATCGGGTTTTTGAGGTTCAATTTCATATTTTACTCTTTTGATTATTACTAAAAGCGGCTACAAAGTTACATTTAAAAAAAATAAAATTCTGCCATAAGTACGTTTTTTTTTCTACCTTTGCATCCGTAAAGTAATAATACAATAGCATTAATGACGATGAAAAACAAACTTTTTTACATAGTAGCCATCACCGGTGCAATACTGACCTCCTGCTTGGGCAAACAGTCGGAAGGTCTTAGCGAAAACGCCAAGATTACCTCCTTTTCGCTCAAATACAGAGATACTACTATCGACCTCTCGAAGATGAGATACGATATAAAAGAAATATCGAAAGGTAATGGCACTATCACCCCTACAGACTCTCTGCCTTACGGTACGAAGCTCGATGCATTGGTCGTTACTATCGGTCAGAGCAGACTGAGTTCGGCGAAAATATTCGAGTCGAAAGACGGAGTGAAACAAAAAGAGTTTGATGCATTAGACCAATCGCCCGATACGGTAAACTTCACCGACACTGTGTATATCGAAACTACGGCTGCCGACAAGAAGACACGCTACAGCTACAAAGTGATGCTGTATGCTCACAAACAAGACCCCGACTTATACGTTTGGAAGGGCATACTTACCAATGCCATACCGCAAAATATCACCCAAGAAAAACTTGTCCGCATCGATGCCCTGATGATGTGGTACGTAACGGACAATACTACACTATCTGTCTACACCAGCTCCGACGGCAAGTCGTGGCAGTCGAAGACACTCACGGGGCTGCCCGTAGGTATCGACCTTAGGTATATGCTCTCCGTAGGCGATAGCCTCTACATAGCCCGCAATACCGAAATGTATCGCTCACGCGACGGTCTGTCGTGGCAGCAACAAGCTGCTACACAAAGTGTCGACAACCTGCTTTTCTCTATCGGAAACGACATCTATGCCATCGACAATACGGCGTTGAAGCTGTACCGCTGGGCTAAAGGCAATTGGCAATCGTTAGACATCACTACTCCTTCGGGTACGCTGCCCGACAACTTCCCTGTCGACGGGGCAGGCATCTGGAGCGACCGCTCCGCCAACGGCGTCGATAGGGTATACGTCGTAGGAGGCGTCGACAAAGGAGGCAATCTGCTTAGTACGATATGGACTTCCGAAAACGGCGTTTATTGGGTAAACGTCGGTAACAACAGCACTCTAATGACCGCTCGCAGAGACGTAGCCGTATTCCAATACGACAACAAGTTGATGCTCATCGGCGGCAAAGACAACAGCGGAATAGTATCGACAAACTATCACCTATACACTCCCAATTACGGTATTACTTGGGCTGTTCCTACCGACAATATGAAACTCAGCCCACTGTTTTCGCCTCGCTATAACGCACAGGTAGTAGTACTTCCTCGAAAGAACCGTATATATATCGTAGGCGGTAGGGCAGCCAACGGCTCGTTCATAAAAGACGTATGGACAGGCAGTAAAAACAGCCTTATATGGGAGATAAACAAGAAATAATAGTACTGCCGCCATCGAAGAGTATCGTCAATAGGCTACTGATAATAGAGGCTCTCGGCACCGACGAGATACTACAAGCCGACGACATCGCTTGCGACGATACCGCAATACTACGAGAGGCATTACACAAAGATAGCAACTACTTAAATATCCGACAGTCGGGGACAGCTATGAGGTTCCTGACTGCTTTTTTGTCTGCTCGCAAAGACGGAAGGGAATATATCTTAGACGGCAGTAGTCGTCTTAGCGAACGCCCGCTTGCTCCGCTGGTCGACTCGCTAAGGCTGCTTGGAGCCGACATCGAATATCTACGGCAATATGGGCGGCTGCCCGTACGTATCGTCGGCAAGGAGCTACACTCTGCCCTCATAGATATCGACGCTTCCGAGAGCAGCCAATACGTATCGGCTCTGATGCTCATAGCCCCTATCGTAGAGGGAGGGCTCTGTATAAAGCTTAGCGGATGTTCGTCGTTTCCATACATATTACTTACAAGCGATGTAATGGCAAAGACAGGTATCGACGTATCGGTCTGTAGCGATACTATCCGCATATCGCAGGGCAGCTATCGAAGCCACGGCTACGCTGTGGAGGCCGACTATTCGTCGGCTGCTTTTTGGTTTGCATATTTTGCTGTCAGCGATTTGGATAGCTTGCAGATAGGATATTTCGACGAAAAGAGCTATCAGCCCGATAGCTGTATAGTAGACCTCATTGCCGACTTTGGAGTGGCTGCTACCTACTCAGACCGCGTTATCACTCTACGCAAAGCAGACGGAGCAAAAGCACGATTGCCACGAAGCGTCGCCTACGACTTCAACGCCACTCCCGACCTCGTACCGATTATGGCTGTGATGTGCTGTATGCTTGGCGTAGAGTTTCGTTTCTCGGGTATCGGGCATTTGCGGCTCAAAGAGAGCGACCGCATAGAGGCTATCGTAAGAGAGCTATCGAAGTGCGGATACAGCCTCGGCTACGACGACGATAGTATCTACTGGCAAGGTATATGCAAAAATGTTGCCGACAGCCCGCATATCGATACTCACTCCGACCACCGCATAGCGATGGCTTTCGCCCTTATGGCGCAGACGATGGAACTATCTATATCAGAGCCTGAAGTGGTATCGAAGTCGTACCCAACATTTTGGACAGACTTGCAGCGATACGGCACGGCGGCAGCTCTTGCCAAGATGGTGAAGAGATAAATATAGGTATGTACAAACGTAGGGGCTTGCCCCGTGTGTTCGTCCCTTTAATAAAATCGTGTTCGCCCTTATTTTACATTCCCATTTTGTGCTCCGCACAAACAGATCGGCCTACGCGCCGAGACGGGGTACCCGCTTGTGCGAAAGTGAGCGAAGAAAAACGTCGAACTGTCTGAGCCGAAGGC
>CAJPNS010000048.1 GCA_905372135.1 Porphyromonadaceae bacterium
TTCCCGTGAAGAAATTTACGGGGAACCGTGAGAAAATTTACGGCTTCACTAACTCCTATTTATCAACTACTTACAAAAGACTTTTTTTTTCGGGCATTACTATTTCCTAAAGTAATATTGCACAAATAAAAATATCGCTATCCTAACGTCTATCGGAGAGCAATGATAAAAAAAGAGATACTCCGACCGTCGCGGTGAAGTATCTCCCCATCACTTTAATATTTTCTAAAGCATTAAAAGAAGTTATACCTCTGATCTTTTACGTTGTATCTCTTTTTTAGAGCCTCCATAACGTAATAAAATACATTACCGTTTTGTCTGTATAGCATCATCTTCGTTTGGTTTGGGTCGAATGGCGCGCTGTCTTCTGTCTTCGATATTACCTCGAAAACGAAAGCTCCGATATTGCCCTTCTTCGGGGTAGATGTCTTGCCCACTTCGGCGAAGGGAGCGTTTGCTATCATTGTGGGTTCGTTACCGAGCGAGCCTGCCGAACGTGCGGCGAAGTTGAGTCCCTTGATGCTATCTACGCTCATACCGTCGGCTTGCAGTTGAGAGATAGTCTTACCCTCGAGCTGACCTTTGAGTATATCGAACTTCTTGTCGCGACGCAACTCTGCCAAGAGCTGAGGCTTCACCTCATCAATGGTACGATATTTGTCGATATTGATATTGTCTACGACAGCTACTATCAGGTTGTCGTTGCATTCGAATACATCGGAAGTAGCATCTTTTTGGTTCTCGAAAGCCCAGCGAATCACCGCCCTCGAATCGGCTATACCCAGTACGCGAGGAGCGTTGCGGTCTAATCCCGTAGCCTGTACCACTTGGTATTTCTTTTCGTCGGCTACCTTGCGGAAGTCGCTGCTATTGCTTACCGATCCGGCAAAGGTCTTTGCGTCTTGGAATATCTTCGACTGAGTTCCATTGCTCGGTACTACCTGCCTCTGTACGACAGCGAGTTTCACCTTCTTTACGGGGCTTGTGCGTTCGGTTACAACGAAAATGGAGGTTACGTTGTTGTTCGATATCATAAACGGTTCGCCTACGGGGCTTACGAAAGCTTTCTTTGCTATCTCTTGCGATATCATAGGCTCGCGTACCCAGCCTATATCGCCTCCGCGACGTCCCGAAGCCTTATCGAGCGAATTTTGTGCGGCAAGCTGTGCGAAAGGCACTGTCTTGGCGAGGTTCATTATCGAGTCGGCTTTGCGTTTCGTTGCCTCAGGAGTAGCTTCTTGTAACGCTATAAGGCTAAGTTTCACGGAGTCGGAAGCCATCTTGGTATCGACTATTTTTGCCATCTTGAACGTATTGCCGATAAATATAGGTCCGTAGACTTCGTTTTTCGACGAGGCAAAGGCAAACTCTTTGAGGTCGGCATCGACATCCTGTGCCGATAGGAATACGTCGACATAGGGTACGTCGGAGTTGTAGTTGACGCTATCGACAATAGTACTGTCCGATACGGCAATGAAACCTGCTTTGGCAGTCTCTATCTGTTTTTTTACCGCTTCGATATCTTCTGCCGATGGCGATATGGGGAATACCACTACGCTAATATCGGCAGAGGGCTCGTGTACGAACTGCTCGCGGCGTTTGTCGTAGAGAGCTTTGATGTCTTTGTCGTCGATATTGATAGTGCTGTCGGCAATAGTGAAATAGGGCTTCATAGCATATACCACATCGACCGATGTTTTCGAGTTGTTGTATGCAAACTGAGCCTCTTTCGAATTCACTACGAGTGCCTTGGACAGCAACGTGTTATATTTGTCGATAAGAGTAGCCGATTTTATATTTGTTTCGAGATATTTCCAGTAGTTTCTGAGGCGGTTTACTTGTTCCATATCGATATTTTGTCCGTCGGACTTAGATACGTTGTCGAGCTCCTGTATCAGCCTTGCTACCATCGTGTGGTCAAACATTCCCGTCTCGGGATTCTGAAACATAGGACGAGAACTGATATATGGGCTTGGATTGGCACCGATTATGAGGTCGCTGAGCTCTTGCTTCGATACTATCATACCTATTTTCCGTGCGTCTTTCTCTACGATGGTCTGCATTACAAGCTGATTCCATACGTCTTGCCGTATGCTTTCGAATGCATTGTCGTCGAGTTCACGATTTTGTTCGACTTTCACGAAGTCTTGTGCTTGGTTTATAAGAGCAAAAAAGTCGTTGTATTTTACCTTTTCGCCGTCGATACTACCTACATTGGCTCTCTGCTCTCTGAAAAAAGTAGAACCATTGTTTACAAAGTCTGTTACAATAAAGATAAGCAGTGCTACGCCGATGACTATAAGCAAGAGCACGCCGTGGTTTCTGATTCTTCCTAATGTTGCCATTACCTCTAATTTATTTATTTACGATTTTCGTTTTTGTATAAAAGTCTGCAAAGATATAAAAAAAATAAGACCCGACAATATCTTATCCTTTTTTACTCGATATAAATGCCTCCCCTACTCCACACGGCAGCGTTTTTCCGTAAGGGGATATCAGTCGGTAGTGAGTTTTACAAGCTCTATACGGTTCTTGGTGGCTTGCAATACTTTGAATGTCCACTTCTCGATACGTATCGACTCGTTGAGTTTCGGTATCTTCTGATAGTGTTGCAAGAGGAATCCCGCAAGCGTAACATAGTCGTCGGATTCGGGAAGCGACAGCCCAAGACGGTGGTTGATAGTGTCTATCTCGAGGCGTCCCGAGAGGAGATACTCGCCTTCTGCCACTTTCTTTATAACGTATTCGTTGGTGTCGTGCTCGTCTTCTATCTCGCCGAATATCTCCTCGATGATATCCTCGAGCGTAACGATGCCTGCCGTACCGCCAAATTCGTCGATGACCACGGCAATACTCTTTTTCTCTTTCAGCAGCGAGTGCATCAGGCGATTGGCGGGCATAGTCTCCGGCACGACAGGTATTTTGCGGAGCAGCGTACGCCAGTCGGCAGCCTGCTCGAATAGGTCCGACGAGTGTATGTAACCTATGATATTATCGATATTTTCTTTGTATATCGGTATCTTCGAAAAGCCCGATTCGACGAATGTCTTACGCAGGTCGTCGAGCGAGGCGTTGTCGATATCGAGGGCTACTATTTCGTTGCGTGGCACGATACACTCACGAAGTTTTATCGACGAAAAGTCGAGAGCATTTTTGAATATTTTTATCTCGTTATCAAGACTCTGAGCCGACGACTCTCCGATGACTGTCTCGAGCAAAAAATTGAGGTCGACTCTGTCGAAAGCATCGGCGTGGTCTTTGATTTCAATATCGGCACCAAAGAGATGCAGTATGCCCGCCGAAAGCCACACAGAGAGCTTCGATACGGGGTATAACACTATATAGAATATAAACGTAAGCGGCGAGAAAAACCTAAGCCAGAAATTGGAATTGTACCTGAAAATAGTCTTGGGCATAAACTCACCGATGAAAATCACTACCAAAGTAGCCGCAACGGTCTGAATGAGACTTATGAGCAACGTATTGTCGGTAATGTATCGGACTATATACGGTTCCAAGAAACGTGCCGTGGCTATCGAATAGACCACCAAGACGATATTGCAACCCACAAGCATAGTAGAGATAAACTGCCCCGAGTTTTTGTAAAAAACAGATAGTATGGCTCCCGATACCGATCGGTCTGTACTGTCTATCTTTGCTTTAAGTCTATTCGACGAGTTGAAAGCTATCTCCATGCCTGCAAAGAAAGCCGAGAGCAAAAGCGATGATACGATTACGATGAAAATAGTCATTTATACGAGCTAAAAATCACTTGCAAAATTAATCAAAATCCCATAACTTTGTAGTTCTTTAAAAAATAGTGTGCTATGAAAGTGTTATACCATCGTCTTATTTTAGTGGCGTGTCTGGCTGCGGTATCGATAGCCGTCTCTGCTCAGCTACCCGACAATGTAGATACCATAGCCGACTGTGTGGGAGCACCGCAACCCTCGCACTTCGATATGACAGAAGCGTGGCGAAGCACGGTAAGAGTAAACAATTACGTAACACCCGTAGTAGGAGATGTCGACGGCGACCGACGAGCCGAGATTTTCGCCGTAACATCGGTACATAGCTCCGTAGACAACGAAAATTATTACCTCTTCGACCGCATAGCAGTATTCAGAGGAAACGACCGCAACAACCCCGTATTCATCAATACCGTCAGAGGACGAAATATCAACGTCTCGTCGCTGGCTCTGGCTAAAGTCGAAGTCAACTCCGTAGACAGATACCTCATCTATATGATAGGACTCGACGACGGACACATATACGCCTACGACGCTGCAAGCGCCTCATCGACACCAGTATGGATATCGACAACTACCGCCTATCCAAATTACAACAACAACTACGAAGAGCATATCTACGCTACCTCGCTAAACATTGCCGACTTCAACTGCGACGGACACCCCGAAATCTACTGCGGTAGCCGTATATTCGATGCCGCCACAGGCGTATTCCTCTGCGAAATACCCGGCGGACACTGCACCGGCAGCTCGACCTACAACAACTTTCCAATGTTCACCTCCGTAACACAACAGCTTACCGTTGCCGCAAACGTACTCGGCGACGACAGACTCGAGCTATGTGCCGGACTCAATGTATATAATGTGAATATTCATTCACGCACGAATAGCTCGCTAAACTCCGTAACGGTAGCTGCCACATTTACGTATACTTTGCCAAGTCCCTTGTGGTTGAGAGACGGCAAAACAATAGTAGCCGACATCGACCAAGACGGGCAACTCGACGTCGTAACATCAGACATAAACGGCTCTCGGCTGCAGATAATAGTATGGAATCCCCGCACTCAGTCGCTCATAGCACACGGGGGAATTCCTTGGGTGCAGCCACAAAATTATCCGTTCGTCTCGGTGCCTTTGGTGGGAAATATCGATTCTAACCCCGATGTAGAGATAGTGCAAGTAACGTACGACAAGATTACCGCATACAGACTGAACCGAGCGACTAATATGCTCGACATAGTATATACCACACAAGTAGTCGACCCATCGGGCGGGACAGGTATCACACTCTTCGACTTCAACCAAGACGGTATCATGGAGCTCGTATACCGCGACGAAGAGAACCTCCGTATAATGAACGCCAACCCACACACCGCCGACTTCGACGACCGAAGCGTATTCCCGGCTTATGCCGGCACAGGCTTCGAATATCCATTGGTAGCCGATGTCGACAACGACTATCAGGCAGAGATAATAGCAGTAGGAGGCAACAACAACAATTACATCGAACGCCGCGAGGGATTCCTGAGAATCTACAAGTCCGACGGAGCGGCGTGGGCTCCCGCACGACGTGTGTGGAACCAATATGCCTACAACTCCGTCAATGTCAACGAAAACCTGAGTATTCCCCGACGGCAGTTCAACCCCGCTACATTTTTTGCCGGCAACGACAGAGTGCTCGGTACTGCCGACGACATTCAGCCATTCAACGCATTTCTCCAACAGCAGACCACCCTCGACCGATACGGCGAACCGTTCAGAGCCCTGCCCGAAATTCGCGATACCGTCAGCACTTTTTTCTGTACAGGGCACCACTATCTCTTCTACGGCACCCCTTTGAATACAGCCGGTACTTACGAGCATACGGTTATAGTGCCAAACGGTTGCGACTCGATTATAACGCTTATTCTTACCGAACACCCCAATATTTCGTACAGTTACAAAGACACTTCGTATGCGTGCGAAAAATACGTCTTCGGCAGCGATAGCCTCCATACATCGGGAATATACCGCGATACACTCGTTGCCCGCAACGGCTGCGACAGCATCGTGGAGCTCGACCTTACGGTATTGCCGTCGTCGTTTGCCGATAGCATTACTATCTGTGCCGACCGTCTGCCTATTGCCGTCTACGACACAGTATTCGGTACAGAGGCTACGAGTGGCGTATATCGGGTGAAACATCGCTGCGCTCGTATAGACCTTAAGCTCAATATTATACCAAACATCGACGCCTCGCCTCCGATACTCCCCGATGAGATATGTGCCGACGACCGACATTTTTCCATCAGATTCACAAAAACAAAAAGCAACGCCAAGCTACCGACACACTACAAAATCGCGTTCGACGGCAAAGCACTACGGCAAGGCTTCGCCGACGGCAGCGGGCGGCTCGGCAGTGCAAGTGAAATAACGGTCGACATACCCGACCCGATAGAGCCCGATTATTACCAATGCCACATAGAGCTATACGACACGGCAGCCACCTGCAACACACTGCACTACGACCTCGTGCTACCCGTCTTGTATTCGGCTCGTATACTGACACAGATGTGGAACGACGTCGTAGCCGTACTCAACGAGAGATACAACGGCGGATACCGATTTTCAGACTATGCTTGGTACAAAAACGATATAGTCATCGAGGGCGAAAAACGTTCGTTCATATACATACGCCACGGCCAGCTCGACTTCGGGCAGCAATATCGAGCCGAACTCACTCGCTCCGACAACGGCGTACGTATCAAGACCTGCCACATTATTCCGCAATATCACAACGATATAACACAGTACCCCACTGTCGTCGGCAGCCGACAACGCTTCGCCGTGGTATCGACACGAAGCCTTACTCTCGAGATACAGACCGTAGCAGGCACCATAGTATCGACACACAAAATAGCCGAAGGCTCCACCGAGATAGATGCTCCAGAAGCTCGAGGAATATATATAGTAGTAATGTACGACAACCGCAGACGAGTCGATAGCGGCAAGATTATAGTAAAATAAAACACCAATAAAATGTTGACACGACAACAGATAAAACTCATTTCGTCTCTTAAATACAAGAAATATCGCGACCGCCATCAACTCTTCGTAGCCGAGGGGCGTAAAATCATCGAAGACCTCTGCCCTGCCTTTCGGTGTCGGTATCTCGTGGGCGAAGAGGCAGAGATAAAAGCTCTGGGTATCGATGCACACGAGTATCTATACGTCGACGACGCCGACCTGCTCCGACAGATTTCGTCGCTAAGCACACCACACCGACTACTCGCCGTATTCGAGAAACCGACTCGCCCCGATATCAACAATATGCCACCTACCAAAGGACTAACCATCGTACTCGACGGCATACAAGACACGGGCAATCTCGGTACTATCGTGCGTATCGCCGACTGGTTTGGCATACGTCAGATAGTCTGTTCGCCCGATACTGCCGATATCTATAACCCCAAGAGCGTGCAAGCCACTATGGGCGCCATGGCAAACGTCGATGTGGCATACACCGACCTGCCCGACTTCGTGGGACGTATGAAGCTCTTCGATACCCACGTCTATGGCACATTCCTCGACGGCGACAACATCTACCGACGCACACTCACCCCAAGCGGACTGATAGTAATGGGCAACGAGGGCAAAGGTATCTCCGAACGCCTGACACCATACATCGATACTCGGCTATCGATACCGAATTTCTCGCCCGAAAGCCATTCGTCTGAGTCGCTCAACGTGGCGGTAGCCACTGCCGTAGTCTGTTCGGAGTTCCTTCGCGGCACCTACGCAGACGATGTTTTGGCAAAACAGTTGTAAAGCAGTGGCAGTATTAGCATTGGAGGAGAGAAATATCGATTGATATTTAAGGGATTAATGTGGTGAGCAATATATAATTGACATTCTAATTGGTTGTATTATCTTGGAGTATAAAGTGTGTATATTACTGAGATTTTTTATTTAAATAATTAATGAAGGCACTACACGATACAAGCATAAACAAAGCTTCAGCTCCACTTGGCACGTACGTACCTGCTTCATCCATTAATGAGTGGCGAATGCCAGTTTCGCCTTGGTTTGTATATGCATATAACTTTTCAAATGCTTCTTTTAATACATTAGGAATTGTAATACCATTTTGTTTAAGGTTACTCAACGCTTTCCCTAAAGTATTCTCGCCTGTTCTCGCACGACAACACGCCTCTACTGCCGATATAGACTCTTTTATTGAGTTGGAATAATCTCCATGGGGTCGTCGTGAGTATAGCTCTAAAGCTTTACTGAGATGCATTCTAATGTTATTGGTAGAGTTTTGCAAAGTATCTTCTATTGACTTAATCTCATTTTCTGACGTTATTTCTACAATATGTTTGTCTATTATACGATAAGCAAAATTCAATCGCTCAAAATGATAATTTAATTTATTAATAAAATCATTAAGTATATCCTGCTCTCCTTGATCAAATAGATACTTTACTACGGTTTCTACTAAATCGAGTTTTTTGAACCATAAATTTTCATCATCTTGTATAAAGGTAATTGCAACTGATGACTCTCTATAAGCGTTATAGTTAGCCTTTCGCTTGTTTAAGGCACACATCCATAAATGTATATCTAATTCTCTGTACAAATTAGTTTGCTTACCATCATATTCTATATTTTTCTCTATTAATATATCCTCCAAATCATCAAAACAAGAGCAGATAGCATTTTGAATACTAGGAGGCATACTTTCTCTGATTATCAAATCAGATGGCTTTACATAGTCGTATCGTTCAGAAAAAAGTGTCATATTACATTATTCATTAATAAGTCTCAATAGCCGAATATATGTTATCAAGACTTTTGTTTATTTTTCGATTTTCACCAACCAATAGCCATTGCGACGGCCATTCTTCCGCTCAATGATGCCTTGTTCCGCCAATTTCACGGTCATCGTCTTTACCGTTCGCTCTGATTTTCTTATATGTGCGGCTATCTCTTTTTGCGTTGCGTTAGGTTTCTCTTTAATGAAGTTGAGCAGCGCTAACTCTTCTAAAGTGCAATTCAAAGTGCAAATATTGCACTTTGGGGCTTCCCCTGCTGCACTTTGACTTTCTGACAACACATGCAGATACCTGTTCTTCAACTTATTCTGCTCGCCTAATATCAAGTTACGGAAGAATGCCTCAAGGTATCGTTTAGTGGCAAAAATGCCTTTAGGCACATTATTGTAGTTGGCACGAACCAGTGCATTACGGAAGTACCACGAATGGTGGGCAAAGGTTTCGTTGCTGATGTCAAAGCCAAAGGTGCGCAGATATTTTATGACGAAAACTGCTGTTGTACGAGTATTGCCCTCGCCGAATGGATGAATTTGCCAAAGGTCTGAAACAAATTGAGCAATATGGCTCACTGCTTCCACTATATCGTGATGCCTATAATCGTATTCTTTTTCACGGACAAAGTCGTAATCAAGCGTTTCACGAATACTGTCTGCCCCTGCATACAGTACCGTTTCTCCATTCAGTACCCATTCCTTTTTAGTTGTATGATGTTGTAGAACATTATATTGTTTCTAATTATTTATTTTGTCAATCGTTATTTCAATCATTTGGCTCATAATAATATAAAAAATTAAGCATAGAATCATCTGATTTTTTGAAAATTATCCAACCTTCTATGACAATAAGAAATTATTCCAAGTATTTCAAGTGCATCTTGTTCTGAAACCTCCCAGTCAACTTTGGGCTCATGTGCTGTTGGATTTCTAAACATACTACATAAACCTTTAAGTAGGCTACAGAAACCTTCATGCTCATTCTTTTCTGAGCTTGTTTGAAAATTATTTATGGTTAATATGGGATTCTTGCTAAACACTTCCTCTATAAGTTTATTCCCATCCGTTTTTATCCCGGATAGATCTCTTATACGTTGGAACAACCCTTTGTTTGCCTCTAAAACAGCATGGAAGTAATTATTTTCTAACAATTCAGCTTTACAGTATTTTATAATTTCGCTATGCCCCTTTCTTTGTTCTACTTCTTGTTTTAGATTGTTGGCCTTGATTTGTACATCTGAAATAGTACTTGCAACTGCAATTTCTCTAAACCTCCCTGACTCAGCAAGTTCATATCCAACAAATGCCAATTGTTGATTCACCTCACTTCTAATTCTTTCAAACTCTTCTTTATTCTTGACATATCGGCTTGGAGCAAGAGCATAACCTATAAATCGCAATATATTATTAGAGCATTTATTCTTATTCTGATCACTGGCTAAAGAGTTAAATAAATTCTTTCTTTTTGCAACCATTACTCCTTCCTGGGTTTTGTCCTCAATATTAGCCTGCAATAATAATCGGTGTATTTCTGAACCAGTTAATCCTTTATCTGTATCACCAAGTATATTTGCAATCATCTCAATAACATTAACGGGAAGACACTTTCTTAATGTAGCCATAATATATATCAATCATTTTGTTCATAATAATAAGAATAGTCAATGCCTTTCATAAATATGTCTCGGTCGTCAATCTTTGTGGTGAGTGCAGGTTCTATTAAAGACTTGATGTGCGTGCTATCAGACACACTATCACGCATTGCAGTCAGATATTCGTTCTTGTCTATTTGACTCCAATCAACACGCCGTTTAAGAGAGCGCTTTAGCATGAGGTCGAGCCAAATGCGAGTGCTACGACCATTGCCCTCCATAAAAGGATGTGCGTTATTATCCTTCTTTAACTTAGTTATCTGAAACTGCCAATAGTTTCTTGTCTTATGATAACCGTCTTGCTCGTTAATAGCTGCAATAACGTCAAGTACCACTTATTATTTCCTTCGTCCCACATCGTCCTAACTTCTCGGTCGTTGAAGAAACGAATAAATTTTTTATGTTGCTCTCTATACTCTAGCATAATGAAAGACGTTATTAATCTTGAGTGTTAATCAAATCCTTTGCTGTCTCCTTGATGAAACAGTCTGTTATTGTATTATATATATACACCACAACATTGCGACGTTCTTATATCAATTGATATATAGGGAATTAATGAAAGTGATATGACAGATTAGTTATTCTGATTTAATTCTATTCGTTGGATATTTCCAAATAAATATTCTCCAAAGTTCTGATAATTCGATTCTGTTTTCGTTCTTTAGTTAATTTCCAATTTTTGAATAACACAATATCTAAATATATAATACATATCAGTAGTGCAACTAATATTCCTATCATTTGATACTCTACTATAATTGTCATATGAATAGTATTAAACAAATGAACAAAATAACTTACAAGTAACGTAATTAGAGCTGGAATAAGTATAGTCAAGGTTACATTAGTTACCGTGTATAGATACTTGTTTTCATCTTTCTTTGACTTAAGACTTTCGATTAAAAATAACAAATTATCTTTATTTAGTACTAACCTACTATTGATTAACTCGGTGAGTTTTTGCTTTTGTATTTTCGGTATTATCCTACCATAAAGGTCTGTTTCTCCCTGTATAGCATAAGGATATTGTTGCTGTATAATGCGTTTTCTTTTTTTACCTACGCAATCACAGCGTACAATAAAAAAAGCATAACCAAATGCTAAAACAACGGAAACAAAGAAAAGCCAAGAAGTATGACAAACTATAAATACATAAGAACCAAAACAAAACAATAAAAATAGAGGTAAGAGAAGTCCTATCCACCATATTTTTGCTTGTTTATCAATCAATTTCCAAACAGATATTTCATCATTAAACTTTTCTATTTCTTGTATGTATATGTTGCTTTTCATATAATTTATATTCGAGATTAATTTTTATTATTTACTATGTCTTCTATCATATTGAAGATTTTTTCTGCATATTGATCATTTAGTTCGTCGTGTTTAGATTTATCCGTACTTCTTTCATTTGATAACCATTTAATTTCGTACCCTTCATTTTCTAAGCTTTTTACCTTATCATAAGTTTCTCCCCTTGTACGACAGGCAACGACGATAATATCACAATTTTCTTTTACAAATTCATCTATTGATTCAAATATCCTTGAAAATGGATCACCTTCACTTTCTATCCCTATCTTGATATTGTTAATTATCAAAATTGCTTTTATCTCTTTGCCTTTTTTATATGTTATTACCCCATTAGGGTATTTTGATTGGAGTTTATCGAAAACTTTCTTTATAGAAGAACTCTTTCCTTGACTTCTTATTCCTTTGTTTGCTATGACTAACTTATTCATATAATATCATCACTTGTTTAAAAAAATGGTTTTAAACAACCTTACCTAACATAATTAGTTAGGTGAGGCTGTTATTATTTTACTCTTACTTCACTTCCTCAAAATCCACGTCGGTTACGTTGCCGTCTTGGTTGCCTGTGTTGTTTTGGCTTTGCGACGAGCCTCCGTCGGTGGGTTGTCCGTCGCCTCCGCCCGACTGTGCATTCGCATTCTGTGCGTTGTACATCTCTTGGCTTGCGGCGTGGAAGACGGTGTTCAGTTCGCCGATAGCCGTATCGATAGCTGCTATGTCTTGGTTCTTGTGAGCCGTACGGAGCTTTTCGAGAGCCTCTTCGATAGGAGCCTTTTTGTCGGCGGGTAGCTTGTCGCCAAACTCTTTGAGTTGCTTTTCGGTCTGGAATATGATAGAGTCTGCCTGGTTGAGTTTGTCTATCTTTTCACGTTCTTTCTTGTCCGCTTCGGCGTTGGCGGCGGCTTCGTCTTTCATACGTTTTATTTCGGCTTCGCTCAGCCCGCTCGATGCCTCGATACGTATCTTCTGTTCTTTGCCCGTTGCCTTGTCTTTGGCGGTAACGTTGAGGATACCGTTGGCGTCGATGTCGAATGTAACCTCTATCTGCGGCACTCCACGCGGTGCGGGCGGTATTCCGTCGAGGTTAAACATACCTATCTGTTTATTCTGCGATGCCATCGGGCGTTCGCCTTGCAGCACATTTATCTGTACGCTCGGTTGGTTGTCGGCAGCAGTGGAGAATACTTCCGATTTCTTGGTCGGTATGGTGGTGTTGGCGTCGATGAGCTTTGTCATTACGCCGCCCATTGTCTCGATACCGAGCGAAAGCGGGGTAACGTCGAGCAGGAGCACGTCTTTCACTTCACCCGTCAGGATAGCTCCCTGTATGGCAGCACCTATGGCTACTACTTCGTCGGGGTTCACACCTTTTGACGGAGCTTTGCCGAAGAATTTCTCTACTACCTCCTGTATGGCGGGTATACGTGTCGAGCCGCCTACGAGTATCACCTCGTCGATGTCCGATTTGCTCATTCCTGCGGCTTTCAGTGCGTTTTCGCACGGAGGTATCGTTGCCTGAATGAGTTTTTCGCACAGTTGTTCGAATTTGGCACGTGTCAGTGTCTTTACCAAGTGCTTGGGCACGTTGTCTACCGAGGTGATGTACGGCAGATTTATCTCTGTCGAAGACGAAGAGGAGAGTTCTATCTTTGCTTTCTCGGCAGCCTCTTTCAGACGTTGCATAGCGATAGGGTCTTTGCTGAGGTCTGTGCCTTGTTCGGCTTTGAAGTCGTCGACGAGCCAGTTTATTATCTCGTGGTCGAAGTCGTCGCCGCCGAGGTGTGTGTCGCCGTTGGTCGATTTCACTTCGAAAACGCCGTCGCCCAGCTCGAGTATCGATATATCGAATGTACCGCCGCCGAGGTCGAATACGGCTATTTTCATATCTTTCTTAGTAGCCTTGTCGAGACCGTACGCCAGAGCTGCTGCCGTAGGCTCGTTGACGATACGCTGTACCTTGAGCCCCGCTATCTCGCCCGCCTCTTTGGTAGCCTGACGCTGAGCGTCGGAGAAGTATGCCGGCACAGTGATGACGGCTTCCGATACCGTTGTACCGAGGTAATCTTCGGCGGTCTTTTTCATCTTTTGCAGCACCATTGCCGATATCTCCTGCGGAGTGTACAGTTTGCCGTCGATATCTACGCGAGGAGTGTTGTTGTCGCCCTTTACCACTTTGTATGGTACGCGGCTTATCTCTTTCTGTACCTGGTCGTAGGTTTCGCCCATAAAACGCTTGATGGAGTAAACCGTGTTGTGTGCGTTGGTTACTGCCTGACGTTTGGCGGGGTCGCCCACCTTACGTTCGCCGTCTTTGAGGAAAGCCACTACCGACGGAGTGGTGCGTTTGCCTTCCGAGTTGGCTATTACCACAGGTTCGTTGCCTTCCAAAACAGCTACGCACGAGTTGGTTGTTCCTAAGTCGATTCCGATTATTTTTCCCATAATATGTCTATTTGTTGTTTACGTTAATTACTAAATAAAAATTTTACGTTCTATTTTTATCAAATATCGTACCACATCGGCAATATGACATTTTGGCATTAGATGGCAGAGGTAGTACACCGGGCATAAATAAAATAGGGACACACACGGGAGTCCCTATTTT
>CAJPNS010000049.1 GCA_905372135.1 Porphyromonadaceae bacterium
CACCACCACCATCATCATGCCGATGATATGAAGGGAGCCAAGTTGCTTTGGGCGACTTTCCTCAATTTTTCGATAACTATCGTTCAGATAATAGGCGGTATCGTCTCCAACAGTCTGTCGCTTATCTCCGATGCTATTCACAATCTGGGCGATTCGTCGGCTATCTTCATAGCCTTCCTTGCAGGTAAACGTGCACGAAAACAACCCGACGAAAAGAAAACGTTCGGCTACAAACGAACGGAGATACTGGCGGCTCTTTTCAATGCCATAGTATTGATAGCTATCTGTATATACCTATTCTTCGAGGCTTACCAACGGTTTGTAAATCCCGAGCCTATCAAGGGCAACGTAATGCTTATAGTGGCTGTCTTCGGATTGTTGGCAAACCTCATTTCGGTTGTCATTCTGCACAAAGACAAGTCGCACAACCTCAACGTGCGTGCCGCCTATATGCATCTGCTCGGCGATACTCTCTCGTCGGTAGCCGTCATAGCGGGCGGTATAGCCATCTGGCTGTGGGAGCTCTATTGGCTCGACCCTCTCGTTACCGTATTGGTGGGCATCTATATCATATATCACACGTGGGGTATCGTTCGTCAGACGGCAGATATACTGATGCAGGCTACGCCCGACGGAATCGATCTGAAAGCACTGCGGAAGAAGACCGAAGAGTTTGCCGAAGTGGAGAATATGCACCACTTGCACGTCTGGAAACTCGATGATGAAAACGTACATCTCGAGGCTCATATCAATATGTGCGAAAATATCCCAATCGCTGCTGTGCAGGAGGTCAGAGAGCGTATAGAGAAGATGTTGAAAGACGATTTCGGCATAAGCCACGTAACGCTGCAGACCGAATATCAAAGTTGTAAAAACCACGATGAACTGATACAGAAATAGCCAATTGTATTTGAAATAAAGACTAATATTTGTTTGGGAAAATAATATGGATAAAAAAATAGAGAACCATCTTACCGAAGTGCCCGAAACGATGTTGATAACTCTTTGGGCAAAAGCAATGGAAACAGGTCGCCCCGACGCACTGCTACACGATGAGAAGGCAGTGGAGATATTGCGACACATAGATTATGATTTTACCAAGTTCAAGAATGCAAAATTTTCGCAAGCAGGCTGTTGTGTCAGAGCAAGCCTTATCGACAAGGCAGCCAAGACATTTATAAACAGACACCCCGACGCTGTGGTCGTACAGCTCGGAGCAGGCATCGACGCACGCTACGAACGATTGGGATGCCCTGCCGTAACTCATTGGTACGACCTCGACCTACCGCAGTCAATAGAGCTTAGGCGTAAGTTCCTCAAAGAGACCGACCGCAATACGTATATCGAAAGTTCTATGTTCGATTACGACTGGATAGAGAGCGTCAAAGCACACCAAAAGCCTGTCTTGATAATCATAGAAGGGGTATTGATGTATTTCGCTCCCGACGAGGTGAAATCGTTTTTCGAAGAACTGTGCCGACAGTTCGATAATGCAACGGTCGTTTTCGATATGCTTGCCTTCTCGCTGGTCGGACACGCCAAAGATCATGACTCGCTCAGAAAGGTAGACGACGTGGAGTTTCGATGGTCGCTGCTCGATACGAAAGATATGGAGAAATGGAACCCGAAAATACATCTGAAGACCGAGTATTATATGAGCGATTACGAAAACGGACGTTATCCGTTTGTATTCCGAATGCTGTATAAGTTGAAGTACTTTTACCGTCGTTTCAATCAGCGTGTTGTGGTACTGAGAATAAGAAACCGTACCGCCTCGCCCGACAAGAACGAATAGAGAAAGCAGAGAAAAACTCCTTTTTTAGAGTCATCTTCATTTGTAGTAAGCGTATCTACGGATGAAGATGATTTGTTTTTTCGTACAACGAAACTTGTTGTTTCGGGGAAGACGATTTTTTATTGCTATGTAGTTCGTAAAATTTTATTACCTTTGCAGCCGATTTTTGCGGTGACAACACACTACCGCTAACAGTGTGTTAGAGAGGGAATTGGGTGTAAATCCCAAACAGTACCCGCTGCTGTAAGTTTCAATAAAATTGGTCTATATATACCGCTTTTGCCACTGAATTTTGTTCGGGAAGGCTCTTATAGACTGCGAAACGAGTCAGAAAACCTGCCGTAGAGATTGCGATAGTACATAGCTTTCGGGGTTAAGAGCTAAGGACAGAAATGTTTCACTTTATACCTATATATAGGCAGTATTTTTGAAGCAGTTGCATCCCGTTCGATTGGGGCGTTATAACCTTGTCTTGCTATGTTGCTATTGGTCGAATATGTCGATTTATTAATTTTAAAAATAGTAATATAGATGAAAAAATTGAACATTATTTTGTTTGTAATGTGTCTGTTTTCGGTCGGTCTTTTTGCCCAGCAGAGCGTAAATATGCCGGGTACAGACGGACAAGAAAAGACACAAGCCGTAACAAGCGACCTGCTCTTTTACGACGCAGGCGGAGATGTCGGTCCGATACCGACGGCACAACAAGTAACGGGTATTACTTTTATTCCTCCCACAGGGAAGATGATTCAAATCGTATTTGATACCATCGACCTGCAAGGAGGCAGTAAAATAGTACTCTGGAATGGAGCTAAAAGTCTCAATTCCGAGGACGACGGGTTTGGCAATATAGAGTATTCGTTGCCTTCCGGCGGCGACGCTACTTATGCAATGAATATGGGCAATACCGTCTTTACCTCTTCGGCAGCCGATGGGGCGGTTACGGTATTCTTCAGTAATGCCAACGGTACAGGCAGCGGTTGGAAAGCGACGGTAAAACTCATAACACCGACCATAACCCCGCAAATACCTACAGGCGACGTACTTATGTCGTCTACGCCTGCGATATATCTTATTGGCTCTACGCCCGTCAATTTCTACGACGACGGTGGAGCGTCGGGCAATATTTCTCAAAATTTCGAGGGACGTGTTACGTTCGCGCCTACCAATGCAGGCAAGAAGATAAAAGTTACTTTCTCTTCGCTACAGCTATTCAATACCTCTACCATAGGACGAAACGACATACTGAAAATATATAACGGTAAAAACACCGCTAACGATAGTCTTATAGCTACATTGCTGAAAAATCCTACACCTCTCACTCTGAAATCTTCTGCAGCAAACGGAGCTCTGACCGTATATCTCAAAAGTACTACCGGCTATCCGAAACCTGGATTCGCAGCCGTAGTCGAAGAGTACACGCCACAGAATATGGTTTTCGACAACGTTACGTTGAAGCAGACACCTGCCGAAGTAGTAGCAGGCGACAAAGAACAGCCCGTGCTATATATCAATGTGGCTACTTCAGACAACAACAATCCTCTGACAGTATCGAAACTCAATTTCAATACAAACGGTACATTTGCCAACATCGAAAAGGCATACCTCTACTATCTTGGCAACGATACCACAGGTGTAGCTCATAAGGTAGGCGAAGTAAACGTCGCTGCCGACAACTTCGATATAACACTCGCTACTCCGCAGACGTTACTGGAGGGCAACAACTATTTTCTATTAAAATACGATATTAAAACAGATGCCGCACAAGGAGTTTCCATCGACGCCGGTTGTACGTCGGTAGTAGTAGGCGGCACCACACATACTACCACAGCACCGCACCCGACGGGAAGCCTCACCGTAAACAACACGTACGTATCCGCTGTCGGTACATTCAGCAAGACCATATACGGCGATTGGCAGTTTATCAGCAAAAAAGCTATGTTCGGCAATCACTATGAGGCCGAAATGGGCAATCAAGTAATCACCTTTCTACCGGGTATACCCAATAGTAAGGTACAGATAGATTTCTCCGAATTTGCTGTTTATATAAGTACTAATAGTTATCCGGGGTCGGTAAAGGCGAAGTTTGAGATATACAGCGGTGTCGGCACAAGTGGTACCCCGCTATGGAAAGCCGACGTCGCAAATCAGTATACCGGACCAGGCAGTACCATCCGCTCTAAGTCGGCCGACGGAGCTCTGACGATAGTATTCAATGCAAATACCTCTGCCCTTTATTATCAATATACACGTAAAGGTTGGAAAGCTATCGTCAGCCTGCATCAGTCGGTACCGATGACTTTCTCTCGGGTCGATGTGATGCAGAAAGACACTTCGTTCGTTACGCCAGGTACTACGAAAGCCGAGATAATCGGTATCAACGTTGTTACCTCGGGAGACCTTACTCCACTTACACTGAATTCGGTCAATGTAGGTCTTAAGGGCTGCGAGGCTAAAGTAAAAAAAGTATCGTTATACCACAGCGACGGAAACAGTTTTGCTACCGATTCGTTGGTAGGTACGCTGCAAGCTCCGTTGTCGGCTAATGCCGTTATCGCCCTTGCACAGCCATTCGCTTTGAGTGCGGGCAACAACTATTTCTGGGTTACTTACGACATCGACAGCACGGCTACATCGGGTAGCTTTATGGATGCTCTCGTTTCGGAAGTCAACGTAGGCGGCACTACCCATACCGTTGCCAATGGCGACCCTGCCGGTCGGCGCGAGGTGAAAAACGTTTATCTCTTCCGAGGCGACGATGTGGTAAATGTCAACGGCAAATTGATGTTCTACGACAATGGCGGTCCTAATGCCAACTATAACCCTACCGCCTCGGGAGCTGTTACATTCAAGCCGCGGGCAGGCGAGGTTATCAAAATCGTATTTAATTACATCAATACTAAGTACAACGATTATTTCAAAGTACGCAATGGCGGACAGACAGGCGAAGAGATAGCAGAATATTCCGGCACAACACTAGAAGGAGATAAATTACCTAGGCCTATCGTATCTACCGCTACCGACGGTTCGCTTACGATAGAATTCAAAGACCCCAGTGGCACGTACAACAAAGGTTGGGAGATAGAAGTCTATTCCATTGTGCCGCGTCCGTTGGCAATAAGCAATATCACGGCTACGGCTGTATCGGGTAGCAGTATGTTCAAAGGGGGACAAGAACAAATGTTGAAGATAGACGTATCGGTCGAAGGCGAACGCGATACGCTCAATATATCTTCGTTCGACTTCTCGGCAGCAGGTAGCAACAACATCGGAGCCGATATAGCGAAAGTAAGACTCTACGCTACGGGAATAATAGATGCTTTCGCTGCACACAACGAATATGCCCACAACGACACTGCCGTGCTTCGTATCAACGGCTCTACGGCTATCGTCAAAGAGGGTGTATATAAGTTCTGGCTCGTGTACGACGCATCGTCGTCGGCAACGGTAGGCAACGCAGTAACTGCAAAACTCGACTCCGTAAAAGCCGGTACACAGTGGATTACACCAAGCGCTACGGCTACCGCTTCGCGTAATATAGTAGGTGGCTTCAGCGGTACATACACCGTCGGCGACGCTTCGGCAAACTATCCGACAATAAAAGCCGCTATCGATGCTATGAAAGACGGTATCGACGGCAAAGTGGTATTCAACATCGTAAACGGCATATACGACCAGACTGTTGTAATACCGCATATACCGGGAGCTTCGCCCGAAAACACTATTACCATAAAGTCGGAAAGCGGCAACCCGCAAGATGTAACGATACAATATGACAAATACGTTCTGCCTAAATTTCAAGGCAAAGACCTCGGTATATTCTCCATCAACGGTGCCGACTATATTACAATAGAAAATATCACTGTCAAGGCAGGTAAACTCGGTTATCCGGCAAATATATTGGTAAACAACATAAGCAACCACGTAACCGTACGCAACTGCCGTATAGAGGCTCCGCGAGGTACTTCGACTTACCAAAGTAGAGCCGATTACCTCGTCAGAGTAGAAGCTAAAGACTCTCTTTATAGAAATTCCGACTATTTCACCTTAGAGAATAGTACTCTCGACGGCGGAAATGTGGCAGTATGTATCTATGGTACGAATTACGTACGACTACCTAAGCAAAAGGAAGCTCGTATAGCAGGCAATACCTTTGTAAATCAGAGTAGAAGATGTATTTATATGACTAAAGAAGACGGCGGTATTATAGAAAACAATACCTTCACAATATCGGGTACGGCTACTACTTCCGAGTTTTTAGGAATAGATGCCGTAATGATGGGTAATACCATTATACGAGGTAATAGATTCTATGCCGATAGCACTGCCGGTAAAACCTATACGTTGCATCTGCGTCAAGCAGGTAAAGAGGAGATGTTGCCCGGAAGAAACAAGGTTTACAACAACCAAATAATAATCGACAGTGTGGGTGGAACATACGCCTCATACGGCATAGAATGCAACGAACCGCTGAAGAATGTCGATATAGTGTACAACTCTATAAATATCAGACATACCAACGGCATAGCACACGGCAATATTCATTTTGCAGGCAATAAAAGCCATCTTACCGAAGGTGTACTGGTTGCCAACAACATATTGCAGAACAGTGCTCCCAAAGGTGAGGTATATAATCTAAACAACAATGGCTATCTGGCTGGAATTACATTCAAAAACAACGGCTACTATACCGTTTCTGATACTATTGCCTCCATCGGAAGTACCGAATATAACTTTGCCGGTTGGAATACCGTCAGCGGCGACCAAAACTCTATCGTAGAGCAGGCACAGTTTGTAGACCCGTCGTCGTCACTCGACCTGAGCGATTTGGGCAGTCTGGCTGCCGCCTCGCCTATCGGATACGTTACTACCGATATAGACGGCAAAGCACGTAATGCGTCGACTCCGACGATAGGTGCCTACGAGTTTGTACTGCCTACACCCGAGTTCGCTGCCGGCTACCCGTATATTACCGATATAAAGGCTAATAGTGCTAAGGCAAAAATCAAGACTCTGGTAAACGGTAAGGTATTTTTCTTAGCAAAACTATCGTCGGAAGCAGCTCCGTCGGTAGCCCAAGTGATTGCCGCCGATAGTATCGACATAAATAAAAGTGTAGAAAAAGAGGTAACTATCGGAAATCTCAATAGCTCATCGGAATACAAAGCATACTTTGTAATTAAAACCACTTACGGCAGTCTTAGCGGGGTAATAGTAATAAGTGCGTTCTCTACTCCAAATGCTCCGACCGAAGTATCTACTTTCGAAAACGTAACGGTTGCCACAGGCGATTTCGTCGACGGTACGGCACAGTTCTCGGGCTTCGAGGTGAAACCCATCACTGACGGACAAGGTAGCAACAACCACAAAGCCGCCAAGCTCGTACGAGATAGCGTCTCGGTAACGATAAACAACAGCACAGAAGGGCTGACGCTCACAGGTTTCTATTTCAAATCGGATACCGCCGTAAGCCTCAATGCCTATAAAGGAACCGTAAACGTAGGTTCGCGTACATTGTCGGCTACCGCAGGCAAATGGGTATTTATCGACCTCAAAGCATTCGGTAAGATTACGACTGTCGTACTGAAAGGTACGGGCAATATTATGATCGACGATTTCAGCGGAGCTCCGCAACCTCTGACCTCTACACTGCCCGCAGACACTATCGTAAACGAGAATATGTCTGTTCTGCTCGGTGCCGATATCAACGGAGGCGTAGTGCCATATACATATTCGTGGACCAACGCCCATAGAGATACTCTGAGCAGCAACGACAAACTCAATCTGACGGCACAAAAGACCGACGTCGTTACTCTTGTCGTTACAGACGCTTGGGGCAATACTCACAAAGCCAAGATTGTGGTTACCGTACGTGGAACGGCTAAGGTCGCCACTTTCGACGACCTCTATCTGCCTGCCGAAAGCTACTGGTGGGGCGATACCGTACCCAACTATAAAAATACCTTCTATAGCGGTTCGTACTCATTCGCCAATTCGATGATACCATATTCTCAGACTTGGGGACTCTTCGGTTATTCGAATAAGACAAGCAAGTCGTTCGATCCGAACCAATTTATCACCGACCAGTTCAACTCCGTTGTAGGACACGGTGTAAACGGTTCGTCGAACTATGCCGTAGTATATCCGTCGCACGTGATGGGACACACTATGGTAGTACCGACGCACAAGCCTCAAGGCGATAGCATCAGAGGTTGTTATATTACAAACAATGCTTGGGTAAAATATGTCTCCATACACGGTACGGGTACAAACAGCAACGGTAAACAAGATGCAAATACACCATTCACTACCGGCGACTGGGTCAAACTGACCGCTAAGGCAGACAACGGCAAATCGGTAAGTTTCTATCTCGCCGACTATCGTTCGTCGAACCCCGCCGACCACTATCTGATAGAGTCGTGGCAGTGGCTCGACCTACGTAGCTTGGGTGTAGTAAAAAATGTTACCTTTACTATGGACGGCACTCGCCACAACCAATATGGTACTACCATACCCACCTACTTCTGTATGGACGACTTCGGCGGCGACCGACCGTTAACAACGTTTGCCGATACCGTATCTGCCGAAGTGGGCAAAACAAAGATGGTAAATCTGAATACCCTACTGCCCGCCGTCGACACGAAGGGAGCAAGTATCGAGTATGCTATCACCGACGAGGCAGACAATACCCTTGCAGATATCTCTGTGGTCGGCATAAGGCTCAAGATTACCGCTCATAAGGCAGGAAAGAGCAATATCGTACTGCGTCGTACTGTCAAAGGTGAGAGCGAATTTATCGTTCTGTGGTTGAAGTTCGAAAATACCACCACCGATACCGACTTAGCCGATACCGAAAGTATCATAATATCGCCTAATCCGGCTACCGATTCGTTTAGTGTCAACCGCAGCGGCACGCTCGAAATATTTACTCTTTCGGGCAAAAAGGTTTACTCCGATGTCGGTTATCGCTCGGGCGAAACGGTAAATATTACAGGTTATAGTCAAGGTACTTATATCGTGAAAATCGATGGTAAGGCGATGAAACTTATTGTCAGATAAAATCTCCCGCAAGGGATATCATAGAAGATGGACGGAGTGCCTTGATGGTACTTCGTCCTTTTCTTTATGCTCTTTTCGGGGAAAAAGACTATACTTTTCTATGAAAAAGACTATACTTTTTGGATAAAAAGACCGTACTTTTGTGGGAAAAGACCGTACTTTTTTTTCACAATCCCTCTCCCACTACAGCCGAACAGATTGCCCGTATTGTAATTTATTACTAATTTTGCCCGAAATTTTTAGAATACACAGACTTAACTTGTTTACAAACGATGAAGTACCATAAAGACCTCGACTTCTTCAGAGCTATTTTAATGTGCTTAGTCATACTTATCCATATAGTAAATTTTGGCGATATATATCCATCGACGAAGGGTGCCATACTGTCTTTTATGATGCCGACTTTCTTGGTGATTACAGGCTTTCTGGTCAATATCGACAAATCGGTCAAAGATTTCATCATTTACATCTGGCAGATAGCTTTGCCTTATACCATTTTTGTAGTCGGATACGCTGCTATGTCATTATATTTGCCTGTACGCGACGGTATAAAAGTCTTCGATATAGCCACTATCTCAGATATTCTTTTGGTTAAGTCGATAGGTCCGTATTGGTTTTTCCACACAATGATTGTGTGCGGGATTATATATTACATTACATTCCGTATTTTTCCTAAAATAGATCTTACCGCGAAATATTCGCTTTTTGCCTCTGCCCTCATTGCTGTCTCATTGTGGACTCCTCTCTTGAGTATCAAAATGGCTGCTTACTATTTTATCGGAGTAGGTATCAGGCTGTATGTCGGTGATTTCTCGCGGATATACAAAAAAAGTTTCTGGCCTATAATTCCTTTTGGCTTATTGATTACTCAAACCGCTTTTCACGATTGGGGCACAATATCGACGCTGATATGCGTATTGTCGTTCCTATGTTTTTCTTCGTTTTTCTTCTCTTTTCTACGAGGACGAGCCGAAGCGGTAGTAGCATATATAGGACGCAACACCTTTCCTATCTACATTTTTCACCCGATATTTACGATGATGTCAAAGTTCTTGTTGCCTCTTTTCAGATTTGAGCCCTCGGGTATATTGCATGCACTTTTTACCATCTCGATAAGTATTGTCGGAAGCATCTATATCGCTAAGGTCTTAGATTGGTCTCGTCTGTCGTACCTATTGGGGCGACAAAAGCTATTGCGATAACCCACATATTTTTTTACGACAAAAAAAGAGACTGTTACCTCGTGTGTAACAGCTTATTTGTATACTGATTGTATTTTATTTACTAACAATAAGAGAAAGTCTTGTTTTGCATATACCAAAAGGAATCATTGATTATCAGATACCTAAACGCGTACTTTTTTTGCGTTTTAGTATTACGTCCTTATATTTTATTTTCTGATTGAGTATTACCATACGAAAACATCTATCATTCCAATAATCAGGCGTTAATACTTGCAAAGGATCGTTATCTTCGCAACAATTTAATATAATAGTATCTCGATTAATTGTAAATTTACCGCTACAGTTAGGTTTAGGATTCCACTCTACATTATAAGATATTTCTACATAAAAAGTACTATCCTCTTTTAGTGTCAAGGTATATTCTTTCAACTTAGATTTTCTATAATACGTTCCAAAGATATTTTTGTGTGACGAACAACTATAAATACATAAACACACACAAATACTAAGTACGGATATTTTTATTCTCATCATTATTTTCATTTGTTATTTTTAGGTTCAAGATAATGTCTTCTCCGTACCACGCAAGATATTTATTTCGTATCCTTATTCAAAACCAACGTTTTAAGAACAGAGCCTATCGGTAGCTTATTAATATTCTTTTCTATCAAAATTGTATCCAATACATCGAACCCCAAAAATGTGTCATAAAGTTCCCCCTATTCCACCAAAGGCGGCGACACACAAAGCTTTTGAGAGCAAAGGACAATAATAAAGTGCGTGGTATTAGCTGCCTATTTCTTCCGTTTCAAAACGGTATTACCCAATTTTAATTTGTTTTTACCCAAAACTTTTATTTTAAGAGTTCCTTCAATATAACTCCCTCCCTGCAATGCTTTTTCAATATCACTCAAAATAGGATTATTATTACACCTTATCTCTATTACACCATCATTAAGCATAGCCCATTCGCCTCGACATTCAATCTTTGACAAATCAAAAGTTTTTTTCAACGAACAAGTATTATCCATATTCAATTCCAACAACACGTAAGTAGATAATGGATTTTTCCCGCCTTCTACTCCATCAAATGTACCGCACAAATAAGCAACACTAAATTGTTGGCTTTTACAAGATAGAGATAGTATCAAAATGGTTGAGTATGCTATAATTTTTCTCATCTTTTATAATATATTCCTTGAAGTGTTCTTATATTGTAATTTACAGGTAGTCCTCTATCTTTGCTGTATATTGTCGTAATCAATGAATTGCACCAAATACCATTTGTTGTTTATTTTTTCAAACAATATCTCATACCACGCTTCCGATGCATTATTCCAACCGGCAACATATTTAATTTTCGTTTCACTTATCGTATCAAAAACAGCAAACCAATATTCTTCATTCCGTTCCTGAAGTAATTCTGATTTTAGAAATTTCCAATTGTCTCTGTCTATTAAGACGATGTCATAACAAGTTTCGTCGTATTCACTCCACAGTAATTTTTTATCGTTACATTTGGTAGAATCAAGTTCATTTTTATCAACTATGGCATAAGAATCTGATATATATAATCTTGATTTCTGAAAAATAGAGTCTTCTCTAAATCTACTAATAAAACTACCAAACGATTTGGCATCAATCCCCGAAACACTATTCGACTTATTTTTAGAGCATTGACGACAACTCGTTAAAAAACAAACAGGTAATAACACCCAAAATATTATTATTGTTTTTTTCATGGTTCAAAATAACTTTAAGCGGTATTTCCTCAAATTTTTGAGCAAAGGTAATAAAAACACGAAAAAATAAAAGAGACTTTTTAAAATCAAATAAACGAAAGTTCAACTTATCTCTTTATAATAATTTGAAATCTCGAAGTTCTTCCATACTTATATCACTATATAGAGTTATTAGCAGTTTATAGAAATCGATAAATTTTCTATTATAATGGTATGTTATACGTTGATTATACATAACAATAGTATCTCCATACTCTCGCCATAAATTCGTAGCTATATCCATTTTTTTTAAAAGCACTATTTTCCCTTTTTTATATCCTCTTACACTCATTAAAGGATAATCTGTCATAATATATTTTTCTTGCGCTTCATGCGAAGTTTTGTAATATATTCTTTCACTTTTTAGAATAAAGAAATCATTTACATAAGAGACCAACTTGTTTCTGTCAATACTATTTATAAAAATAACGCAACTATCTGTCTTCCAAAACTTCAATCTTATATTATCGTTGGATATTGATAATTTAAAAAACACATATACAGGAAAAACACCACAATCAAGCGTTACACTATCTATGTCATTTGCAAGACTTACATTATCCTGATGATAATATCGAATACCTAAGCTATAAGCATTAGTTGAAGTACTATTGTAAAAAAACAAAAGCACAAAAAACATTGTCAAATATCTATTATTCATGATAATACCAATATACATTTACTTTTTAACTTTTTTCTCCTCATTAAGATATTTTTCGTACGATAAGTTTACATGAGACTTATATTTATCTGTAACAGTGCCCCAAAAGATAGAATTCATAATGTTTTTATAGGCTAAACTGTGATTCTTCTTTGTAAATGCTATTTTATACAGCTTATGAGAATACCACTCATGGATAATACCTGTCGCCTGTATATTTTCAACAGTTGCCTCATAAGAATTATTCCAATGATCACTATTAAATGTTATTTCACCACTACGTGTATCTGTTCCCCACAATCTATCTTGAGGAGCATTTTCATCAAACGACACTTTTCCTCCTTTTAGTTTTTTCATGCTAAATTTCTGTTCAAAAATCTGTTTCCCTTCGGCTTGGCTAAGTACATGATTTACTATATTTTCTTTTGCAGAATTATTTATAGCTCCATCTTGTGCCGCTTTTTCAAAGGTACTTACCGTCTCTTTGCTGTTGCTACCGATGTTTAAAAGGTCTTCTGCTGTCATAGACGAGAAATCTTTTCTGTCTCCACTGTAAATTATTATTCGTCCGGTAAACCCTTCTTTTGTATTTCCTAAATGATTGCCTTTTAAATCATACACAGGCTCTGTTTCCATACCATCCGGATCCACGAGCATCACCGGATTATTCGCACAGTAGGCGTACGGTGATAGACTTGGATACTTGTACCACATCGGGTCGGTGGAGTTGAATATACTTAATCGTGAGTCGTAGTAGCGGGCTTCGTAGTAGCTGTAGCCCGTCTCGTCGTCTTTCTCCTTGCCATTGAATTTATACGCCGAGCCGAAGTAGCCATGATGGCGTATATCTACCCAATCTTCGCCGTATGGCAGGTAGGCTATCTGCTGCACCACATCTGCAGCGTCGTCGGTTATGAGCGTGGCACTGCCGAGATGGTCGGTGTGGTAGTAGATATAAAGTAGTTTATGTTGTCGTTTTTTTGTATGCACGAGCAGAGGTAATAAATAAGGTTCAAGACTTAGTTAACTCATGTTTTCTCGATTTTCGGGCAAAATTAGGCATCTATTTTTGATTTCTGTAAC
>CAJPNS010000050.1 GCA_905372135.1 Porphyromonadaceae bacterium
CCCTTAAAGTTATCTTGAACCTAATTTTTTGTGCTTTTTAGAAAAAATACGAAGTCGCAAAGTTACAACTTTTTTGTAGAAAACCCTTTGTCTGAAATATTTTCCCTAAAAGATTGGCTTTATCAGATTTTGTTTGTACCTTTGCCACGCCTGTCGCTGAATTTACTGTTTGATTTTGCGACACTGAGGTAAGTGAATTTTACACCATGACAAAGTAACGAGCTACATATTGTTATATTTCTACTTAGAGACACAACCAAACTAAAGCGTTGCAGAATTAAGATTAAAGTAAAAAAGTCAGACATATATAAATACATGAAACCATTATCTAAATCAGCAGCATGTGGAGCAAAATGTTTGTTTGCCGTGATGCAATACATGAAAGCCAATGGCGGAACAATTGCCACGAAAGAAATCAATAATATTGTACAGAAGAATGTCAAGCTCTCAGAGTGGGAACAGGAGAGGGCTGGCAGATTGCAAAACATCAGATGGTGGACTATGACACAGTTATATTCCATCGACTATAACAAAGCCGGTTATATTCTTAAGAAACAAGGTTCGTGGTATCTTACTCCAGAGGGCGAAGAGGTCATCAAGCAGCAGGATGCGGAACAAATTTTACGTAAAGCCAATGCCGCTTATCGCAAATGGAGGCAGGGAAAAAAAATGGACGAGGATGACACTACGGGAGACGAAACTCCCGAGAAAGAAACGATTATAAATATAGAGCAACTGGAAGAACAAGCCAACGAGGGGATACGCCAATATATCAAGGCAAAAAACCCATACGAATTTCAGGACATGGTGGCTGCGCTTCTCCGTGCGATGGGCTACTACACACCGTTTGTCGCTCCAAAGGGTCGTGATGGCGGTGTAGATGTTATTGCTTACATCGATGCTCTCGGAGCAAAAGTCCCAAGAATCAAAGTCCAAGTGAAGCACATGCCCGACGATAGCATTCCAGCAAAAGACATCCGCAGTTTGTTAGGGATTCTACGTGATGGGGATATTGCCTTATTCGTCACCTCAGGCACTTACTCACAGCAAGCTCGAACCGAGGCATTGACTAGTAAGACTTACATAAAACTAATTGACGGCGAAGAATTTATCCAGATGTGGCAAGACAACTACAGCAAAATGACCGACGAGGATAAGAACATGCTACCTCTGAAACATATTGCTTTTGTGGGAAGCAATGAGTGAAAATAAATCCCTATACAAAATCAATGATAAAATGTTCTAACAAAGAGCCACATATGTTTTTTTGATATACAAAAATCTTTTTGTTTAATTTTGTTTGTATCCCAAAACAGAATCAAACAATGCACAAAGGCAATCATTTTGTAGGGCAACATAAAAAAAATTATTGCTGTCCGCTAAAGTTTTTTATTGGATAAAAAAACAGGGCTGATTTCTTTGTAGAAGTTCAGCCCCTTTTGTTTAATTTTGTTTGTACACCAAAAACAGAATCAAACAATGCCCAAAAGTAATCATTTTATCGGACAGCCACTCTATAATCAGATAATAAAACTGCTTGACAAGTCAAAGATTCTTCGTATCAGCCGTCAACACGGAGGAGAACGCTACATTAAGCGGTTTGATAGTTGGACACACCTTGTAGTTATGCTTTATGCGGTTATCAAGCGCTTTGATTCATTGCGTGAGATATCGGCTTCTTTGCAAGCAGAGGCACGTAAACTGTGTCATCTCGGCATTTTGATAATGCCTTCTCGAAGTACCTTGTCAGATGCCAATAGGAGGCGTTCTGAGAGCATTTTTGAGGCTATATATCGTGATTTATACGATACTTATCACTATCGTCTTTTATCGGACAGCCGAAGAGGAAAAACACCTAAATGGATGAAAAGACTACAAATAATCGACTCGACAACCATAACGTTGTTTTCTAACATAATTTTCAAGGGAGTAGGTCGTCATCCCAAAACGGGAAAAAAGAAAGGAGGAATCAAGGTTCATACAGTCATTCAGGCCAATGAGGGAGTCCCGTCCGACATCAAGTTTACCTCTGCAGCCACAAACGACTCTTTTATGTTAAAACCCTCATCATTAAACAAAGGAGATATTGTTGCTATGGATAGAGCTTATCTGGATTATGGTAAGTTTGAGGAACTGATACAAATAGGCGTAATATATGTGACAAAGATGAAAAAACGACTGAAATACAGTATACAAGAAGATATGATGTATCAGACACCCGACGGACTTATGGAGGTGCGATTGCAGAGAGTGATATTTACCAAAGAACAGCCTAATAAAGAAATTATTACCCATCAGGCTCGAATAATTACATATCCTGATGTAGCGAAACGCAAACTGATATCTCTGCTTACCAATGATATGGATACCGATCCTTCTGAAATCATTGCTATTTATCGTCAAAGATGGGCTATTGAGATGCTTTTCAAACAAATAAAACAGAACTTCCCACTAAAATACTTCTACGGCGAAAGTGCCAATGCCATAAAGATACAGATATGGGTAACACTGATTGCCAATCTATTACTTATGGTTATGCAACGCTCACTGAAACGTTCGTGGAGTTTCTCGGGACTGGCTACGATGGTACGAATCACATTGATGTATTATGTTGACTTTTATAGTTTGTTCAATCATCCCGAGAAAGATTGGGAAACGAGGCTGAAGGCAACAGCGGAATCGCCTCCGATGCAATTAGCGTTTTTTGATTAAGGGGGGCTTGGATATCAAAAACAGATACTTGACTATTGATTATAAACCATCAAGCACCTGTTTTTTCACTTTATCATACTTTATCGGACAGCAATGTTTTTATATATAGTGGTTAAAAATACTATTTCAACAATATCCACACCCCGTAAAACCATCGTGTTTTTCTCGCGATTTTCGAAGGCTCTTTTTATCGTCGGTGACAAACGCCATAATCCTCCTAAAACTCTTGCTGACAAACTATTAGCAAATAAAGTCCTATATTACAACTAGCTTTGGGGAGGGCACGAAAAAAGGGCGTAATCAATTGATTTACTGACTACACCCTTTTTATGCGGTGAGAGGGGGATTCGAACCCCCGGTACGGTTACCCGCACGACAGTTTAGCAAACTGTTGGTTTCAGCCACTCACCCATCTCACCAAGACAGTAAGCGTCTCAAAAAATTGTGGTGCAAAGGTAGTACATTTTTTTGAATTTCAAAAAAATTTTTTCAGCCCCACTATAATTACCGATAGCCGTGTGTATGAAAAAATGATATAACTTTGCAAAATGATTGTTTGACATAAAATTGTAATTATAATGAGCAATATAACAAAAAAATCATTTCTCGTAGGTTCGCTTTCGTTTGTAATAGTGCTGTTTACTATGCCTCTCGGGCATGCACTTATGATACTTATGGAGCACTTTCTCACTCGCCAGCAGCTATATTATTCTGCTTTTGGCATGGGAGTTATAGGTCTTATTCTGACCATCTTAGGCATGTTTATCAATGGAGATACCCGTCAGACTCTTGCAGGTCTATTCGGTTCATTGCTTTTCTGGACAGGATGGATAGAGTTTACATACGTTTACTTTGCACATCGTCTTGGTGTACAGCCACAAATCGACGCTATGGGAAACATCATTACTAAGCCCGAATATCTGATGTTGCCTTCGTCTGTCGGCTTTTGGGTGATATTTATGCTCTTGTATCTATTTAGTATTAAGAGTGGTTGCAGCTTCTTTACTTACCTGCAAAAAATCTTTTTCCGCAAAAGCAAGACGCGTTTCGAGGTGAGACCTATTGCCCACAACGCCTCGATAGTAACATTTATCGAGATGAATACCATACTGTGGACTAGCTATTTATTGCTAATGTTTGCCTACGACGACCATTTCCTCGGTGACCGTCACCCGGTTACGATAGGTATAGCTATCGCCTGCCTTATCGGTTCGATTTTTATGATGGCACGCCTACTGAAAATATCGTCGTGGGGGTATGCTATTCGATATGCCATACCTACGGTTATTGTGTTTTGGACTTTCATAGAAGTGCTTGGCAGACACGATGTTTTTAAAGAGATATGGGTACACCCGCTCCATTACAAAATGGAGATGTTCGGTATACTTATAGCTCTTGTCGTTACTGTGGTAGGATTGCTGATAAAATCGTCGCACAGAAAACGACATGAAAAATAGTACATTACACACAAAATTCACTATCAATATGTAGTAGGATATTATGTTAAAAATGGATTTTTTCGAAAAAAAATATCGTGCATTTGATAGTTTATAAAAAATATTTTATAGCTTTGCAGTTGGAAATTTGTTCCGGTGATTGAATAATGAGTAAAAAAGTATTGTTTATATTAGCTTTCGTGTCGATGTCGGTAGGAGTATTTGCTACCGAATATTCGGACGTAACACCCATCGACTCAGTGGGTAAGAAAGCCGGAGATGTAACCAGTATCGAGAAGAAGATAGACGTTAAAATAATCTCCTCGGGCGGACAGCTTGTAATAACTTCCGACGAAACTATCTCGAAAGTGGATATTTTCTCGGCTATCGGAGGAATGCTGTATAATACCTCTACAAATTCGCACGAAGTTCGTATCGACAACCTGCCTAAGTCGTTCCTTGTGGTGCGAATACGCTTCGCTAATAATCAGACGGCTATATATAAAATAAGACACAACTGACAATAAGACTTACAATATTAGTAATTTACAATTATCGGAGAGAGGCGTATCACAAACACGTCTCTTTTTTTCGTGTTTACCACCGAGAAGTATTGTCTTCGATTTACAATCGAAAGCATCTACAGCAAAGGGCTGAAAAGTCGTGCTACCGACTCTTTTAGACGAGTAAATATCTTACGACGACTCCAAGTATTTGCGTCTATTTCATGGCAAGAGAGCAAGTCGTTTTCGAAGGCTCGGCGTAGAGTCTCGGCGGTGGGCTTATCGTAGATAAAGGCATTCACTTCGTAGTTGTGCTCAAACGAGCGTGTATCGATATTGGCAGAACCGACTATGCCCACTTCGTCGTCGATAGTTATGGCTTTGCTATGCAAAAAATCGTCTGTATAGTGGAAAATTCTTACACCTGCTTCCATTATCCTAAGGAAATACGAACTACTTGCTGCAGAAGCTATTAGCGTATCGCTTTTAAGAGGAAGTATCACTCTTACATCGACTCCGCTCAGAGCTGCCATTTGCAGAGCTATCATAAGACTTTCGGGGGGCAGAAAGTATGGGGTGTGTATATATATGTTCTTTTTGGCATTTCCCACGACCGATAGCAGTCCTTGTAAGATAGACTCCCAGTCGGTGTCGGGTCCGGAGTGTACTATCTGAGTATAATTTTTACCGTATTGTTGCGGGGCGGGGTAATATTTTGGCTCTGTTATGAGTTTGTTGTCGACGAAATACCAGTCTGTCAGGAACAGATTTTGCAGCCCGTGAACTGCTTCTCCCTCCATACGGACGATGGTATCGCGCCACTTTCCCAAACGATTGCCTTTTATATAACGGTCGGCGATATTGATACCTCCGGTATAGCCTATTTTGCCGTCTATAACTATGATTTTTCGATGATTGCGGTAGTTTATCTTGCTGAAACCAATCTTGGGTCCGAACGGAAGAAACGAATGAATGAATACGCCTTCGTTTTTAAGCGATTGTTTGTATGATTCCGACAAGCGAAAAGCCCCGAGATAGTCGTATATCACACGTACTTTGACCCTTTCTTGAGCCTTACGTATGAGTAGTCGGCGAAGTTGGTTGCCGATATTGTCGTCTTCGATAATAAAAAACTCAATATGTATATGTTCCTTTGCGTTTTCTATATCGCTGAAAATCTTGTCGAACGACTCCTCTCCCGAGGTGAAAACATCGAATTTTGTATCTTGGTATATCGCCGCATCGCTGCTTTTAATCAGTAGCTGTACCGATTGCTGCAAGTAGTATGGTATGGTAGAAGCCTTAAGCTTAGATACTTCGCTGTCGTAATCGAGTGGTTTCTTGGCAGGCGAATTGGTGAAATCTTTTGAAGCAAAAAATTTGTTTTTACGATAATTTCTACCGAAAAACACATAAAATATAAGTCCTGCAAAAGGAAGCAGTATGAGGCATACTATCCACGCTATCTGCTTGATAGGATTGCGATTATCGAGCAGTACGACAGATATGGCTACTATTACCATATAAAAATATAGTATCAGAAAAATATAGTAAACGATAGACCACAAAATAGCCATAGATGCCCTTTGTATATTTGTTTTTCTTGGTATAGGGAATAAACTTCTGCAAAGTTAATCAAATAAAATTTCTTTTAGCCGTAAAATATCCATATTTTTTTTTGCCCAAAAAATATTATATTTGCCAAACGTTTGTAGGTAGGCTTTGCAGTGTAATCCTACGAAAAAAACAGCAACCATATTCAAGACAATCAATAATTTAAATATCAACCAGTAGATATGGGGTTATCCTATTTCTACAAAAAAAACAAATCGTAATGAGAAAAAATTTGCTAAAAATCATGGTAGTTATATTAGCTGTAACTATCAGTAACAATCTCGATGCACAGGTATTGAAAAATATCGGTAAAGGCATCGTAAAAGAGGTGAAAAAAGAGGTCGACAAAGAGCTCGATAAGGCTACCGAGCGTTCGTCGAGCGAGGCTGCAAGTAGCACACAAACCTCTACCACAAACACTACGAAAAGTGTTTCGTCGACACCAAACTCAGGCTCTACTACCGACGTAAAGCTCGATGGCACAAAGATATACGTCAGTGCCGCTCGCGGCTCGGTGCGTGGAGCAGGTACTAAAGATAGCCCTTATCGCGACCTGCAAAAGGCTGTGGAGCAAGCGGCAGAAGGTAGCGTTATCTGTGTTGCCGAGGGTAATTATCTTGGCAGGCTCGATGCCGGTTATATCGAGATAACCAAGTATCTGAAACTTGTGGGCGGCTATAGCGACGACTTCGGCACACGCGACCCGCTCAAATACATCACCAAGATACAACCCACACAGGCTCAGAACGGTACCAACGGCTCACGCGGGCTTATAACCCTCGAGGTGAAAGGCAAACGCAATGCAGAAATACTCATCGACGGATTTATCCTCGACTATGGTATGCAAAACAATTACCACAAAGCCGACCCGACAGACCCACGCAACGGCTGCTGCGAAGGCTGCGAGACGGGACGAATCACCCCCGGAGGCGAGCCTAACGGACTTTCGCACCAGATAATGAAGGGACACGTCGAAGGCAAACTCATAGTTCGCAACTGCGTATTTGCCAACGGTCCGTATTTCGGTATGCAGATGATAAACTACGGTGGCGACTGGGAGGTATACAATAACGTGTTCGTATCCAATGTTTACGCTGCATGTTGTGTAAACGGTGCAGGTTCGGGTCCGGGCAAACCGATAGTAGCATCGATAGATTTTCACCACAATACGGTACTTTTCTCGTGGTGTCGGTCTAAAACTATGGAAGATATGGGCTATGGCTTCCGTTATATGACAGGTATTCACGCAAATGTATACAATAATATATTCGGCTGCAGCAATCTGGGAGCTCTCGACCGCGGATATATCGACTCAGACAAGGCAAAAGAGGCCGAACGCAAGACTTCGGCTTACAACAATATGTTCTTCATGAACGCTGCCGACTTGGTGTTACCTTCGCCCGGAGGCGGCAAGTGGACTCTTGTACCGGCTTCGAGATTCGACGAAGCCGAACAGCTGACAAAATACGAAGGCAATTTCGAAGCAAAAAAGGGTAGCAACATAATGAATGTCATCGATAAAGCATACCTCAAAGGTTTTGCTTCGTTGAAGGTGGTAAGCAGTTCGTCGTTCGACCCCAACTCGGCTGCCAATACATACCGTCAGGCACACGGAATGAATATGCAAGGTACGGAAACGGTCAGAGTATCGATGTTTGGAAACCGTTATAGCATCGACAAGACTTACGTGCTCTTCGGAGCCGAAGCCGGATACGGAGCTCAGAAGATAAAGTAATCGGCTCTTTGTCCTGTGGCGACAAACGAAAAGGGTAAACTCTCGAAAAACGACGAGAGTCTACCCTTTTTTCGTTGACTATATATAAGGCGATTAGTTTTCGAAAACGAGTCGTCCGTCTTGTTCGCCGACCTTCACTGTCGACGAGGTGGCGACTTCGCCCGCGATAATCTTCTTCGAAAGCTCGTTGAGCAACAGCCGTTGGATAACGCGTTTGACGGGTCGTGCTCCGAACTGCGGGTCGTAACCCTTGGCGGCTATCAGGTCTATGGCATTGTCGGTTATCTCCATCGATATGCCGTTGTGTTGGAGCATACGGCGGACAGCGTCTATCTGCAATACCACTACTTGACGGATTTCGTCTTCGGTGAGCGGCGTGAACATTATCAGTTCGTCGATACGGTTTAGAAATTCGGGACGAATGGTCTGTTTGAGCAGCTCGAACACTTCGTTTTGTGTCTTTTCGATAACCTCTTCGCGGTTCGATTCGTTGATTTTATCGAATTTCTCTCGTATCAGTTGCGAGCCGAGATTGGAGGTCATTATTATTATGGTGTTTTTGAAGTTTACCACACGTCCTTTGTTGTCGGTGAGTCGTCCGTCGTCGAGTACTTGCAGCAAGACGTTGAAAACATCGGGGTGAGCCTTCTCTATCTCGTCGAACAGCACTACCGAGTATGGCTTGTGCCTTATGGCTTCGGTGAGCTGACCGCCTTCGTCGTAGCCTACATATCCCGGAGGAGCTCCCACAAGACGCGATGCCGAGTGTTTTTCTTGATATTCGCTCATATCGATACGTGTCATCAGGTTTTCGTTGTCGAAGAGGTACTCAGCCAGAGCCTTTGCCAATTCGGTCTTGCCCACACCTGTGGTTCCCAAGAAGATAAACGAGCCTATCGGGCGTTTGGTGTCTTGCAGTCCTGCACGCGAGCGTCTGATGGCATTGGCTATCGCCGATATGGCTTCGCTCTGCCCGATTACCCGTTTGTGTAGCTCTGCCTCGAGGTTGAGTAGTTTTTCCTTCTCGGTCTGCATAATACGTGTGGCGGGTATCCCTGTCCAGCGGCTCACCACTTCGGCTATGTCCTCTTTGTCGACCTCTTCTTTTATTAGCGGTGCACCTTGTTGTATACCCGACAGCTTTTGCTTGTTTTCGGCTATTTTCTGCTCTTCTTCTTTTATTTTTCCGTAACGAAGCTCGGCTACCTTGCCGTAGTCGCCGTCTTGTTCGGCTTTGTCTGCCTCGAAACGATACCGTTCGATATTTGCCTTAGAAGCCTGTATCTCGGAGATAACGCTTTTTTCTTCTTGCCACTGCTTGCGTACTTCGGAGGCTTTTTGCTTCTGTTCGGTTATTTCATCAGATAATTTTTGAAGTTTCTCTTCGTCGTTGTCGCGTTTTATTGCTTCGCGTTCGATTTCGAGCTGCTTGATGTTTCTTTCGAGTATATCGAGCTCTTCGGGCATCGAGTTTACTTCGAGTCGGAGCTTGGCTGCTGCCTCGTCCATAAGGTCGATAGCCTTATCGGGCAGGAAACGGTTGGTGATACACCGGCTCGAGAGTTCTACGGCAGCAATGATAGCTTCGTCTTTGATACGCACCTGATGGTGGTTTTCGTAACGTTCTTTCAGTCCGCGTAATATTGCGATACTGCTTGCCTCGTCGGGTTCGTTGACCATTACCATCTGGAAACGGCGTTCGAGGGCTTTGTCTTTCTCGAAATACTTCTGATATTCGTCGAGTGTGGTAGCTCCTATCGAACGGAGTTCGCCCCGTGCCAATGCGGGTTTCAGTATATTGGCGGCGTCCATGGCTCCTTCCGACTTGCCTGCCCCGACGAGCGTGTGTATCTCGTCGATGAAAAGGATTATCTCGCCTTCCGACTCTATAACTTCGTTTACGACAGATTTCAGACGTTCTTCGAACTCGCCTTTGTACATAGCTCCCGCTATGAGTGCTCCCATATCGAGCGAAAAAATCTTTTTCGACTTCAAGTTTTCGGGCACGTCGCCTCTGACTATTCGCTGTGCGAGCCCGTCGACGATGGCGGTTTTACCCGTACCCGGTTCGCCGATAAGTATGGGGTTGTTTTTGGTACGACGGCTGAGTATCTGCAATACACGCCGTATTTCGTCGTCTCGACCGATTACGGGGTCGAGCTTGCCGTTGCGGGCTTTGTCGCATAGGTTGATGGCGTACCGTTGCAGCCCGCTCTCTTTCTGTTGATTATTATTGTTGTTCATATTTGTAAAATTTTTTTTTGTATATATAATTGTTTTATTGTCGCTTTGGATGATAATCAAATAGTATTCCAAAAGTGCAATCGCCTCCCTGTCTGACATAATGGCGTATAGCGAGAGGGTTAACGCTGTCGTTTTTACTGAAATATATCTGTTAAGTGCGGAATGCTCCCATCAGGAGACGACACGGGGCAAGCCCATACCATATCGCCCTACACTCCCCAACGCCCCCCAAAACCTCGCTTAAACAATTGAACAATTACACGTTTAAACGCTTAAACCCAATTACATGCAAGGTCAGTCGTGGGAATAGTGTACGAGCACTTCGCGGTACGAACTGAAAATTTTCGATTTTGAGACAAATCCTTTGTAAACCCCGCCCTTGTCGACTACAGGCAGATTCCACGCCCCCGTACTCTCGAATAAGTCCATAACCTTATCCATAGGTGTGTGGTATAGTATCTTGGCTGGCGGAGATACCATCAGCTTACGCACCTTGAACCGTCCGTAGAGTTCGGAGCGGAACATTATGTTACGTACTTCGTCGAGCGTTACTATCCCCAATAGTTTGCCACTATTGCGTTCTACGACGGGATATATGTTTCGTGTCGATTTGGAAATAATATTTATAAGGTCGCCGAGCGTCATATCGGGGAAAATCGTCTCCAAATCGGTCTCGATTACATCTTCCATTTTCATAATGATAAGCACCCCTCGGTCTTTGTTGTGCGTCAGGAGTTCGCCTTTTTTAGCCAAACGCATAGCATATATCGAATGTGGTTCGAAAATAATTATCGTAATATACGATATTACCGATACTATCATAAGAGTCATAAATAGCGAGTATCCGCCCGTAAGCTCTGCGATAAGGAATATCCCCGTCAGAGGAGCGTGCATTACTCCGCTCATAATGCCTGCCATACCTGCAAAAGCGAAATTGGTAAGAGGCACTTCGACGCCAAGCAGTCGGAGCACGAAAGCTACAAGAAATCCCGTGAGCGACCCTACGAACAACGATGGTGCAAAGAGTCCGCCCGTGCCGCCGCTTCCGTTTGTGAGCACCGATGCGAAAATCTTTATAAGAGCGATAAGTCCTATAAACGATATTATAGCCCAAGGCGTATCGCGGTAGTCGAATAGAAGCGACTGCGAGAAAAGCGACTCGAAATCGCCCTTGAGCAGAGAGGTGATAGAGTCGTATCCCTCGCCATAGAGAGGCGGGAAGAAAAATATCAGCACTCCAAGCGATACACCCCCGATGAGCAGGCGTATCCAGAAGTTGTTGATTTTTTTGTATACCGTCTCGAACCAATGAGTGGTACGCACGAAGTATAGCGACATCAGTCCGCAAACAATGCCCAAGATGATGTGCGACGGAATACGGCTTAGCTCGAAAGGTTCGAAGTCTTGCGTGTAGAAAATGGCTAAATCGCCGGTAAGGGAATATGCTACGGCTGCTCCTGCTACCGCCGATATTATCAGCGGCGAAATCGAAGCCATAGTAAGGTCGAGCATCAATACTTCGAGAGTAAACATTACGCCCGCTATCGGAGCTTTGAATATACCTGCGATAGCTCCCGACGCTCCGCAGCCGACAAGCAGCATAAGAGTCTTTTGGTCGAGTTTGAGATATCTGCCCAAATTTGACCCGATAGCAGCTCCGGTGAGCACCATCGGAGCTTCGGGTCCGACTGAGCCACCGAAGCCGATAGTAAGTGAGCTCGCCACAATCGACGACCAAGTATTGTGAAGTTTTATTATGGCTTTGTGTTGTGAGATGGCATACAATATCTTAGTTATACCATGCGAAATATCGTCTTTGACTATATATTTTACGAAAATCGCTGCCAGAAATATACCGAGCATAGGCATACCAAGATACCAGAAGTTCACCGAATTGTCGGTAAGACCTACGACGAAATCCTGTACCAAGTGTATGAACGACTTCATAAAGAAAGCCGCTATACCCGCCAATACCCCTATTATCAGACTCAATATGATGATGAAAGTATTTTCACTGACGTGCCGCTGACGCCACGAAAGAAACCTCATATAGTATGAGTTGTAGGTATGGTATAATTTGTCGAAGCGATAATGAAACATCATATTTTTCCGAAAAATGTAGGCAAAGATAGTAAATAGTTTCGAGCAAGCCACAAAAACTATCGGTCTACATACCTATCTGCCTTATCTATCGAGGATTATACCCCGACTTCTCCAATATCTGCTGCGCGTCGGTATTATCGATAAGTTGCTGAGGCGTAACATCGCTATTCCTACTCATATAAGCATCTACTATCTGCCACCCTATATATTGCCCTGCTCTACCCGGCGACTCCTGAGTAAACGGCTGCGTGAACGGCGAATCGTTGAGATACTTTATCATCAGCGTATAGTCGTTGCTGAACAGATGTCGGTTTTCGATAAGAGTCTGCCACATAGCTTTTTCGTTCTCTTTGCACCACTGCCATTGTTCGTCGGAGTATCCCATTACGATATTAGGTTTCTCGTCGGGCAGGAGCAATGCGGTAAGATACAATATCTTGCCTTTGTATATCATTTCGTCGAGTAACCGCTCGTTTGCAGGCGTGTAGGGAAATTCGGTAAGCAGCCACACCGATATATAGTCGGCGACCAGTTTCTCGGGCTTCCAATTCCGTATGAGATAGTCGTAATTGTCGGCTCCCTGCGAATAGAGTCGGTAGTCGGCGCCCAAATATTTGTCTATACCGGCGGCGATGAGGCTATCGGCAACAATCATATTCTGGTTGAGCAGCGAGACACACATTATTATTTGAGGTACCGATAGTTGCGGGAAGAAATATTTGCCTCTCTTGAATGCATTTGTAAGCTGTTTTTCGATATCCGATACCTTTTCGTATCGTTTGAGGGCATCGGTATAAAGTTGCTTGGCAACACTATCGGCAAAGAATTTCGGCAATACGCGTAAGATAGTATCGCGGCTATTGCCGAAGTAGACTACTCCGCCAAAATATACGGGAGCAAAATTAGGGTACCGAGCAAACAATCGGTCTAAGTCGGCCCCGAGGTCTTTACTATCTCTCAACGCCCAAAAATCTCTGTCGAAGCGGGCAATCTTAATATCCAAATCGATACCCGACACGTCTGCCGTACGACTTGCCTTCTGTCGGCAGCCGACAGTCAAAATCATCAGCATACAGGCAAAAAATATTTTTTTCATCCTAACTATATTATTTATTGGTTTTTACTATTGATATATCTCTTTGGTTTTAAAAATAAGGCTCATCTTGGAGAATATTGTCTCGTTGCTGCGAAAGACTATCGACGATTTGTATTCTC
>CAJPNS010000051.1 GCA_905372135.1 Porphyromonadaceae bacterium
TACCGTCTCGGATTGGTCTCGACGAGAACCATTTCGCACGACCTTAAACGTTGGTATACAACGAGAATACTCCGAAAAGAAGACCCATACCTGAAAATAGGTGAAGTAAACGACCGTGCGCATAAGGGCGAGAGCGAATATGTGTGGGCTCTCAAAGATATAACCTTCAATGTGGAGCAGGGCGAAGTGTTGGGTATCATAGGCAAAAACGGTGCAGGCAAAAGTACCCTGCTCAAAATACTGTCGAAGGTAACCTCGCCTACGACAGGCACTATCAAGGCACGCGGACGAATAGCCTCGTTGCTCGAGGTAGGTACAGGCTTCCACCCCGAGATGACGGGACGCGAAAATATCTATATGAATGGCTCCATAATGGGAATGACCAAAGCCGAAATAACTCGTAAACTCGATGAGATAGTCGATTTTGCAGGGGTAGAGCGTTATATAGATACACCCGTAAAGCGATACTCGTCGGGTATGACCGTAAGGCTCGGATTTGCTATTGCCGCTCACTTGGAGCCAGAGATACTCGTTGTAGACGAGGTACTTGCCGTGGGCGATGCCGAGTTTCAGAAAAAAGCCATCGGCAAGATGCAAGACGTCTCTCGTGGCGGCGGACGCACCGTGCTGTTCGTAAGCCATAATATGGCTGCAATAAAGAGTCTGTGTGGCAGAGGAGTAATTCTCGAAAACGGTAATATAAAAGATATCGGACAGATAGACCCGATTGTAAGCTGTTATTTGAGGGGAAACAGCAATATAGAAAATTACGAACATTGGGAACATCCTACTATCGTCGGAGATGGCTTCGAACTGCTTGAGATTGGAGTACGAAAGAAAGGTGCCGACTACAACGCAGTTATGCGGGTCGACGACGAACTGGAGCTAATGGTAAGATACAGACTTACAAGGCATTTCCCACAACTCCACCTTACATTTCATATAAAAAACGATATGGGAGAGAAATTGTTTTCGTCTTCGGGTGGAGGCTCTTACATAGATTACGAACACCCGACGGGAGAATATGAGCAGATATGTCATATTCCAGCAAATTTTTTCAATTGGGGTAGTTTTTCTATTGATTTATATGTGGTACGCGACCGAAGCAATGGTTTTGTAATCGAAAACGATGTGGTAACATTTACTTTGGTCAATCGAGAACAAGAAATCGGTACATGGCTCGGACGTGAACCCGGAGATATTACTCCGCAGTTTAACTATACAGAGAAAAAACTCTAAGCAATGGACAATAAGATTATTAACGTTACATCTCCACTTCTACCGCCATTGGAAGAATTTTTGCCATACCTGCAAGACATTTGGGACCGTAAATGGCTTACCAACAACGGGCACTATCATCAGCAGCTGGAAGATGCTCTATGTCAGTATCTGAAAGTCCCATATATAAGCCTTTTTACCAATGGTACACTCCCTATCATAGTGGGATTGCAAGCATTACGTATTACGGGAGAGGTGATAACTACTCCTTACAGTTTTGTGGCTACGACTCACTCTCTGTGGTGGAACGGCATTAAGCCCGTTTTTGTTGATATAGACCCCAATACGGGCAATCTCGACCCGGATAAGATAGAGGCGGCAATCACTCCTCATACTACTGCAATAATGCCGGTACACGTGTACGGTAATCCTTGTGATACATCTCAAATACAGGCAATTGCAGACAAATACGGTCTAAAAGTAATATATGATGCCGCTCACGCTTTCGGAGTAGAGGTCGAAGGAAAATCCATACTCGAGGCAGGTGATATTGCTACACTTAGTTTCCACGCTACCAAAACATACAACACTATAGAAGGTGGTGCCTTGATTTGTCGCGATGCCGAGACAAAAAAACGAATAGACTATCTCAAAAATTTTGGTTTTGCGGGCGAAACGACAGTAATTGCCCCGGGAATCAATGGAAAAATGGACGAACTACGTGCCGCTTACGGACTACTGGAACTAAAATATGTGGATCGCGCCATAGAAAATAGGCATCGCATCGTTACGGCTTACAGACAATATTTGAGTGATACCGCGGGTATTACTTTCTTCGACGATATGCCCAATGTAAGACACAACTATTCTTATTTCCCGATTTTTGTAGACGAAGCGTCGTATGGCATGTCGCGCGACGAGCTCTATTTCAAACTTAGAGATGCCGGCGTATACGGACGTCGTTATTTCTATCCGCTTATCAGTGAATTCTCTACCTACAGAAATCTGGCATCGGCAAGCAAAGACAATTTGCCTAATGCCCACAAGATGGCAGATAGAGTGATTTGCCTACCCGTACATCACGATTTAACCGAAAGTGATACAAAACGAGTAGTTGATTGTATTACAACGAATTGAAACATTCCTATAACCTTGTTTGAAAACAATACAAATTAAATCGTCGGCATTATGAATGTATGTGTTATAACAGACAATCGATTTATTTATGAAAATTTCGTCAGCATCATCGAATCGCCTGTCTATAAAGGCATTAACTTCGACTTCTTTTGCTCGGATGTAAAGGAAGGCTCTCCCTTGGAAAGTATTATCCCTAAAATAAATCTAAAAGTATTGGATGACGATACATGTTCCTACGACTTATTCTTTTCCTTGCATTGCAAGCAAATATTCCCCAATAAGATTGTTTCTAAATTTCGTTGTATAAATGTACATCCAGGGTTAAACCCTTATAATCGTGGCTGGTATCCTCAGGTATTCAGTATCTTAAATAAGTTTCCCGTGGGAGTTACTTTCCATGAAATGGATACTTTTTTAGATCATGGTCCTATTATCGTACAAAAAGAAGTAACTGTAGAAAGTTGGGATACCTCCTTTGACGTTTATAATAAAATACAAAGGTTGGAAATCGATTTGTTGAAGAAAGAACTTCCAAGAATATTAAAAGGTGATTATCAGATATTTACTCCTCAAAACGAAGGTAATATAAATAGAAAAGCAGATTTCGATAAACTATGCGAAATAGACCTACAACAAAATATAACTTGGAGGGAGGCTATAGATAGACTACGTGCTCTTTCATTTAATGGATATAAAAATGCCTATTTTATAGATGAGCACGGAAAAAAAATCTTCATTGATATATCTCTAAACTTAGAAAAATCAATTTAGGTTTCTAAGAAAAAACATATATACCTGATTATGTGCATATAGTATCATTTTGATTATTGAAAATACGATAAAAATATAGATATGGCTGATACATCCAAAATGGTAAGTGTTTTTATGATTACTTACAATCACGAGAAATTCATAGCAGAGGCGCTAGATAGTATCCTAATGCAAAAGACTGATTTTGATTTTGATATTGTTATAGGCGAAGATTGTAGTACCGATGCTACTCGTCGTATAGTTTTGGAGTATAGCCGAAAATATCCCGATAAGATAAAATTACTTCTACACAATGCTAATATAGGATTTATATCAAATCTAATGTATGTTTTAGAGGCTTGTACAGGCAAATATGTAGCTATGTGCGAGGGCGACGACTATTGGACAGATCCGTTTAAACTACAGAAACAAGTCGATTTTCTCGAAGCAAACAAAGAGTATATACTTGCTACTCACGGATATAGGATAGTAAAGGATGGTAATGTAATACGCACTGTAGACCACAACGAGTTTATAGACAATAATAATGCCGACGGATTCGCATTCGACAAAGAATTTGCCCTGTATCATTGGGTTACTCAGCCTGTTACGGCTCTCTTTCGTCGAGAGGCATTTAAAGTCGATATCAGACAATACCGTTATTTTCGCGATGTACACCTATTTTATCATATCCTGAAAAACGGCAAAGGATATTTCCAAAATTTTGTCGGAGCAGATTATCGACTTCATAGTACCGGGATAGATTCTACTGTGGAGGGAATAGAGCGGCATTGGCTTGAATATAAGATTTATAGAGATTTACTGAACGGCAGTCGTAATGATGATATTTTGAGAAAAAGATTTATAAGGCAACAGAGCGATTATCTTACTCTTGTTTGTGATGAAACGCGACAACACTCCAAACATAACACTCTACATACCAGAGAGTTTACATTCGATAGCTTGAAATACTGCGGAATTATTAAATTTGCTGTCGTAATAAAAAAGATATTATTGTCTTACCTAACTCGTAATAAGTAATGTGCACTGACTCTTCGGCATTGGTTTCCATCGTTTTACCCGTTTATAATGGAGCTCGTTTTTTGGCGGAGTCTATCGAGAGTTGCTTGGCTCAGACATACGAAAATTGGGAGTTGATTATAGTAAACGACTGTTCCACAGATACTTCACTCGACATTGCCAAAAATTTTGCCTCCAAAGATACTCGTATACATGTATATAGCAATGAGATAAATAAAAAACTACCTGCCTCTCTTAACGAAGGTTTTCGGCATGCGAGAGGCAAATATTACACCTGGACATCACACGACAACCGTTTTCATCCCGATTTTCTGCGAGTTTATGTAGACTATCTCGAACGCAATCCTTCAATCGGTTTTCTTGCCGGGTCTTATCAAGCTATTGATACAGATGGCAATATACTCTATAAGGTCTCTCTTAGAGACCCCGAAAAGTTTATCCCTTTAGTAAATACTGTGGCTTATGCCTTTATGTATCGTGCCGAAGCAGCTCGAATTGCCGGCGAATACGATGAAAATTTATTTTTAGTAGAAGATTACGAATATTGGGTACGGCTATGGATGTGTACGAAAGTGGCTCGTATCGAAGAATGTCTCTATTTCACGCGAGTGCACCCGGGTACACTTACAGAGATACGTAAAAAGGATATCGCTCGTAAACTACTCGAAATGAGACTTATGTATTTCGACAAATTTACCGAACGACTTAAAAAGACTCCACGCCTACTCCGCGATTTTTTTATTTCCATAGCCGACAATACTTCCGGCCGACAGTTTATAATGCTATACCTCAAGATGTTTGCTATATCACCTATTCGCTTCGGTTTATACTATATATCGATTTATCGTCCGTTAAAGTTTCTCAAAAAGTTCGATTGGTATTGGGCTTTAAAACGAAAAGTATTTAACAAATAAATCCTCCTGAAAATGAAAAGACTAACAGTACTGATGCCCGTCTATAATGTCGCTCCTTATGTGGCAGATGCCATTGAGAGTGTGCTTAGCCAGAGCTATTCCGACTTCGATTTGTTGGTCTTAGACGATTGTTCGACAGACAATACTGTCGATATTGTCAATAGTTTCAAAGATTCGCGTATTCGTCTTGTTTGCAATGAAGTGAATTTAGGTTTGGCAGAGAATCTCAATAAAGGCATCGAATTGGCTAATACCGAATTTATTGCACGTATGGATGGCGATGATATTGCATGTCCGTTGTGGTTAGAAAAAGGTGTCGCTACGTTGGATAGTCGACCGGAGGTGGGGATATGCAGTTTTGGTTTTGAGTTTTTTGGCGACAAAAACTCACTTGTACGTTTTCCCGAACACAACGAAGATTCTAAGGCAGAAATGCTATTCGGCTGTACGGTAATAGTCCCCGTATTTCGCAGGAGCATAATGGTCGACAATGGATTACGATACGAAACCTCGGCATTTCCTGCCGAAGATTACTCTATGTGGTCGTATTGTTATCTTGTTACTCAAGTGTATAATATTCAGGAGACTATGTTTCGTTATCGCACACATAACACTCAGATTTCCACCGAGAAACGCAAGTTACAGATAGATAAAGCAAACAATGTACGTCTCAGAATGCTCGATTGGCTCAATCCAAACTTTTCTGAGTCTGAAAAACAGTTTTTTGTAGACCACTTTGCTACTTGCAATATTCGTGACAGGCATAGTTTGATGACTATAAAACAATTTGCCGATAAGCTGGTAAGTAAAAACATATATGGGCACTATTCTTCAGAGGCTTTGGCAAGAAGGTGTGCTATCCATATAGCTTACAGCACCTTAAGTTTTGTCGAAGACCATTACTTCTCGAAAAGATACTCTCTTGGGAGTTTCACCAAATTGTTGTTCAGCGGTTTATACTCAACCATACCTATCAAACACAGATTTAAACTATTAGTTAAATGTATCTTAATGAGGAGAAAATGAATATTTTAGGCAAAGTAAAAAGGAAGATTCACAATCTCTCTCATCCCGAGTTGGGAGTTGTATTGATGCTACACAGGGTCGTCGATAGCAGAAGTCGTATCGCAGCAAATAGAGACCTTGAAATTACTGCCGACTTTTTGGAAAAGACTATTCTCGAATACCGACAAAAAGGATATGCCTTCGTAAATCTCGATGAAGTGGCAGACATAATAGAGAAAGGCAATACCAAACATAAGTTTGTGTGTTTCACCTTCGACGACGGATACAGAGATAACTATGAGATAGCTTATCCTATTTTTAAGAAGTACAACATTCCTTTTACCATCTATGTAACAACCGATTTCTACGAACAAAAAGCGTTGCTATGGTGGTATATGTTAGAATATCTTGGAGTTACCGACGAAGAATTTCTCGCCTATCGCGAAAAAATATTCAATCTTAAGACAGACCAGATAGAAAGTGCTTTTAAAGAGTGGTTTCCCGGCAGGAATTATTCTTTTGCCGACGCGGTAAATAAGATGTCGCTTACTGTCGCCCAGATTAGGGAGCTATCGGATAGTGGCTTATGTTGTATTGGGTCTCATACGGTTACACACCCGAGATTAGACAAGCTTACACCCGAAGAGCAAAGAGATGAAATTTCAACCTCAAAACATAAATTAGAGGCTGTCGTAGGCAAACAAGTAGAGCATTTTGCTTTTCCATACGGATGTTATAACTCTGATACTGTGCCAATTGTAGCTGAGTGTGGCTACAAAACTGCTGTCAGGGCGTATGGAGGCATAGTGAGGAAGGGAGCCGAGCTGTTGCAAATTAATAGAGTATTTTTAAAGCAGTAGAGTGTGGGGTGATAAATATGAATATAACAGAACAATATAATTTATTAATACAGCGAGTCTACGATTATCGTTATAACTTTGGTAAAAATATCAAATACTATAACTTTTGGAAAGAAGAGAAACCTGAAGAAATATGGTTTTCGCGGTTTATTAATAGCCGCAACTTGGCTCAGAAAAAAAAGATATGTTTTTTCTCCGTATTGGGTAAAAAAAACAATATACGTTTGAAAAATAACAGAATAAATATATTTTTTTCTGGGGAAAATATGTACTCTGATAGATTTATATCGTATCGGTCGTTTTGTGAAAAACAACATTTCGACTTATATATCGATTTTAATACTTATGCAAACAAGAATTCTATAAGGTTTCCTCTGTGGTTGATGTTTATGTTTGAGCCGGAAGCAACATACAACGATATAAAAGCAAGGGTTGGGCAATTGAGATACCCTACTTTCGAGAATAAACAACGCTTTTGCTCATTAGTGGCAAGCCATGATTTTAATGGTATAAGGGGAAAAATGTTTGAGGCATTATCTTCTGTTGATAAGGTGGTATCTGCTGGAATATTTAGGAACAATTCAGATGAACTCCATTCTGATTACGAAAATAATAAACATGATTTTATAAAACAGTTTAAGTTCAATATATGTCCGGAAAACTCTAATCATCATCTTTATGTTACAGAAAAAATATTTCAGGCTATCGACGCCGGTTGTATTCCTATTTATTGGGGAGGAGATAATAACCCAGAATATAATATCTTAAATAAAGATGCCATTATGTTTTGGAACGAGAATGATAATACAGAACTAATAAAAACTATAACGAAAATAAATACAGACAGACAAGCATACAATAACTTTGCGAAGCAGCCAAGATTATTGAATGGAGCAGAAGACATTGTAATTGAGATGTTTATTTCATTAGAAAAAGCCATACGCGATGTGATTAAGAATTAAAATGACACTTTGTGTTGTACAAATACGATTATTTTTGCAGATTAAGGTTATAGAATTTGATATTTTGAGATTATGAAAATTTCCATTGTTATTCCCGTTTATAATGTAGAGAAATATTTGTCGCGGTGTTTGGATTCGGTACTTAATCAGAGTTACGATAGCGACTACGAGGTCATTTGTGTCGACGACGGTAGTGCCGACGGCAGTTCTGCAATACTCAAAGAGTATGCAGACAGAAACGAAAAGATAAAGATAATCAGACAGGAGAATAAAGGGCTAAGTGGTGCACGTAATACGGGACTTCGGGCTGCTCACGGTCAGTATGTATGGTTTGTCGATAGCGACGATTGGGTATCTGATAGAGCGTTGAATATTTTGCACGACAAAGCTAATGGGCAGGATATATTGTGTTTCAATGCTTGTATGTTTGATGATAACAAAAATATGTTTATCGACAATAGCAGCAATAATACCGGAAATGAATTTTCGATGAATGGCTGGGAATATTACAATTATGTTGTTTTAAAACCCGAAAAGATACATTTTGTCTGTGTTTGGCAAAGATTATATCGCAGAGAGTTTTTGTTGGAAAATAGTCTTTTTTTCGAAGAGGGTATCTATCACGAAGACAATCTATTTACCCCTATTGCTTGTTATTATGCAGCTTCCGTAAAGGTAATACCCGACATATTGTACATTTACCGCATACGCCAAGGCAGTATTACACAATCGATTAACAGCAAACGTATATTAGACACAATACACGTTACCAACCGGCTTGCCAAGTTTTTTATTCTCAAAGATAATATAGATAAGCGAGCTGTATTCAAAATACTTGCCTCCGACTATATCAATTTCTTTTCGGAAGAAACATTCAATTTATACGGCGATAAAGACAAAGAAATAAGCAAGTTAGTTGATTTCAAAATGTTTCGAAAAACGGCAGTGAGTCCACGTCACAGATTTCTATACTGTCTTATAAAGGTCTCGCCTAACCTATTTCGAGCATACTCCAAATTAGTAAAAAAGCTAAGGCAATAAATATAAAACTGTAATGTTTTCTGTAATAATACCTTTGTACAACAAAGCATCGTACGTAGAGAAAGCCATTCGGTCGGTGTGGTCGCAGACATATCGCGATTTTGAACTGATAATAGTCGACGACGGTAGCACCGATGCCTCTTTGTCTGTTGTAGAATCGTTGTGTTCCGAATTGAGCAAAACCGACTTAAAGACAAAATCTCACATCGTATCGCAAAAAAACTCCGGAGTATCGACTGCCCGCAACAATGGTGTAAAATCGGCACAATATCCCTACATTTGTTTCCTCGATGCAGACGACTGGTGGGAGCCGACATTTCTGGAAGAGATGAGCCATCTTATATGCGAATTTCCACAATCAGGTATATACGGCACAGGTTATTACATCGTAAAAAACGGCTGGAAGCGTGTGGCTCCGGTGGGAGTAGAGACCGATTTTGATAAAGGCACTATCGATTATTGTAAGGTATATGCCCGAACACTCTGTATGCCACTCACTTCTATCTCGGTTGCCGTACCGAAACATATTTTCGAGCAGGCAAACGGGTTCAAACCCGCACTGAAACTTGGCGAGGATTTCGACCTCTGGGTACGTATAGCTATGAATCACACAGTCGCATATCTAAATAAACCTTTGGCATATTACAACCAAGATGTAGAACTAAAAAATAGAGCTATCGGCGGTAAATTATACAAACCGTCTGAGCATATGTTATTTTCGGATTATGGCGTATTTATGCAGAATACCGATTTTCGCCATCTGTACGAACGTTTGGCGTTGTACGGTCTATTGCCCTATTATTACAACAATGTCAACAAAATAGAGGTCGACAGCATATTGGCGCAGATAGATTTAAGTAAACACGACAGTATATACGTATGGTATTACAAGCGTCTGCCTCGTTGGATGGTAAGGTTATGGCAAAAAACACTTAAAAGATTAAGTATCATAAAAAATAGGATTATAAAATGAAACCACAAGTTATTGTCGACCCTTCTGTAAATATCTTGTACGCAAGTTTTTATATCGAAGGATTGTATGAAACATACGGACGACGAAATGTGAAATTCAGTTCAAAACCTTTCGTCTCTTTGTCTCTCGAATCTCGTATGGCAGCATTTCCTTTTGTCGTTATAAAAGACGGAAAAACGACCAAATACATTATATCTTTCTATGATTCATATAAAATAATAGAAGAATTATATCATTGGTGCGATGTGTACGGAAGTGTGAATGCCAACTTTAATTTGACTCCTAAGCAATATCATCCAAAATTGGTATCGCTTGCACCATCATTTGGAATAAGAGTTTGGGGAATTGCCAACACTATACTTTTTGCTCTTACTAATCTTGCAAAAACTATCAAATACACCAGAGAATCATTTAGTTATCGTAAGTTTTTAGGAAAATATAAAAGAATGTATACTCTTCGTCTACCATATAAAAGCTATGAAAAGAGTCGTACTATCGATATAAAAAACAATTATATATTTTCACTTAATACACTGTGGTACAACGACGAATGGAATAAAAACGATGAAGGAGTAAACAAAACTCGAGCTAACTTTATAAGAGCGTGTAAAGATATAAAAACGATCGACTTTGAAGGAGGAATGGTATCTTCGAAACTCAGCCAATCATCGAATAGCTTATTCGCAGACTGTCTGTATCACAAGACAATAGCAATGAAAACATGGCTTTATAAAACATGTAAATCATTTGTGGTTTTCAATACACCTGCCTTTTGGAATTGTCATGGATGGAAACTCGCAGAGTACTTAGCTCTTGGAAAGGCAATCGTATCTACAGATTTATCGAATGATTTGCCCGCTCCTTTGATAAATGGAGAAAATATACATATTACAGACAATAGCCAAGAGGCAATCGGAGAAGCTATAACATTTATAATGAATAACATTGAGTATCGAGATAAACTCGGAAATAATGCTCGTCGATACTGGAAAAAATACGGCACACCCGTTAAATCTTTGGAATTATTGGGGTGTGTAGGGGATTAACTTATTAGCAATTAGTAAATAAAATGAAAAAGATTCTACTGGTATTCGGTACTCGTCCGGAGGCAATAAAAATGGCTCCGCTAGTAAACAAATTCAAAGAGTATGCTTCAGATTTTCAGACTATTGTCTGCGTCACCGGGCAACATCGTCAGATGCTCGATAGTGTATTGAGGCTCTTCGATATTGTGCCCGACTACGACTTGGACATAATGAAGCCCGGGCAGGATTTGTACGATATCACATCGCGTGTAATACTCGGAATGCGTGATGTACTCCGAGACTCGCAGCCCAATATAGTATTCGTTCACGGCGACACCACTACTTCGATGGCTGCAGCAATGGCTGCATTTTACAGCCAAATACCTGTAGCTCACGTAGAAGCAGGTTTACGAACATATAATATCTACAGCCCTTGGCCGGAAGAGATAAACCGTCAGATTACGGGACGTATCGCTCGGTGGCACTTATCGCCTACCGAAATATCGAAACATAACCTACTGAAAGAGAATATCGTAGCCGATAATATTTTTGTTACCGGCAATACTGTTATAGACGCTTTGCTATGGGTAAACAATAAGATAATAAACGACAAAGCATTGTCCGATAGTTTAACCCGACAGATATCGAACATCGGTTATGATATTTGTCGCCTGCAAAATGGTAAACGTCTGATACTCATCACTGGGCATCGTCGCGAGAACTTCGGTGAAGGATTTTTGAATATCTGTATGTCTATCAAAGAATTGGCTAAGAAATATACGAATGTCGATTTTGTTTATCCTATGCATCTCAATCCCAATGTACGCAAGCCTATCAAAGAGATTTTCGGTGATATCGATAGCCATCAAGAAAGAGCTGCCGACAACATCTATTTCATCGAGCCACTCGATTACCTTCCTTTTGTCTTTCTTATGGGGAAATCTCACCTATTGCTTACCGATAGCGGAGGGGTACAAGAAGAGGCTCCCGGACTTGGCAAACCCGTGCTTGTAATGCGCGATACCACCGAACGCCCCGAAGCAGTAGAGGCAGGCACAGTGGCTTTGGTCGGTACCGATAGGCGATGTATTGTAGACAAGGTATCTTCGTTGCTCGACGATGAGTCGATATATCGGGCGATGTCGAAGGCACGAAACCCTTATGGCGACGGGAAAGCGTGCAGTCGGATAGTAGATCTATTCAGACATCTTACCTAATATCCTACACACCGACGTCAGCGTCTGCTGCAAGGCGGTATAAGCCAACGGTAAAACTGTGGTTATAAGCGACTTTCGTATTATAAAAACACATACTCGAGTGCCTCGTAGATTTCGTCTTTCGACGATTTGCAGTTGCAGTGAAATCGACCTATATCTTCGAGCAAGGTGAAGTTTATCGTATTGGTAGTGTTCTTTTTATCGTGCTGCATGAAGGCATATATTTCATCGAAGTCGCGGCAACCAATCGGTATGGCAGTATAATGCTCTTTTACAAAAGAGTGCAGTCGGTGGAGCTCTTTTTTGGGGAACTTGTAGTGTATTACCGACAGATAGAGTTCGCACACCATTCCCCAAGCGACAGCGTGCCCGTGAGTAAGTTCTATTTTTCGGCTTGCTGCCAAAGCCTCGAATGCGTGTGCAAACGTATGCCCGAAGTTCAATGCTCGACGTTCGTTGCGATCGTATCGGTCTATCTTAGCCAGATATTGCTTAATCTCTATATCTCTCTTTATCAGACCACTAAGAAGTTTTTTATCGATATTTTCCAAATCTATATCGTATGTCTGCCGTAGCAAATCGGAGTCCGATATCAGACCGTATTTGAGCATTTCGGCATATCCGTCGGCTTTTGCCGTATATGGCAACGTATCTATTAAATCGGTATCTATCAATATCCACTTGGGGTCGGCAAAGACACCCACTTCGTTTTTCAGACCGGCGAAGTTTATCCCCGTCTTACCGCCTATCGATGCGTCTACCATTGCCATAAGTGTGGTCGGAATATTCACGAAATCGCAGCCCCTTTTGAAAGTTGCTGCCACGAAGCCTCCAAGGTCGGTAGTGATACCGCCACCAATATTTACTATCAACGATTGGCGGTTTGCTCCCTCACGTCCAAGCCATTGCCATAGCGATACGGCTTCGTCTATCGACTTCGTGCTCTCGACAGCTACCAACTTATATACCGACCTTATACCTGTAGCCCGAAGACTTTCTATACAATCGGTAAATATATCATACACAGCACTATCTATAACGACAAATATACCATTGTCGCGATATTTGCTGACTATTTTGTCAATATTTCGTACTAAGTTCGAATACAGTATTTTCATCGGATGTTCGGAGCTTTTTGCAGTGCAAAGTTAAGTGATTTTTTGGCTTTTTATTGATAGAAAAAGCTACTTATTTTTTATAAAAATCATTATCTTTGTATCGTTGTGCAAGATAGATATTTTTATCTATTTACAACCATAATCATACCATTATCAGTGATTTTTATTTTTTTATATTATAAACCA
>CAJPNS010000052.1 GCA_905372135.1 Porphyromonadaceae bacterium
GGATTAGTGTTAAAAATAATTGTGGTTGATTTTTTTTGTGTAGCTTTGCGGAAAATAACTTTTAAATTTATTTTCGATATTATGAAAAAGACGACTATGATCTTATTTTTAGTGGTAGTTATGAATATACTACCATTGTTTTCTCAGCTTACGACTATTCCTAAATTATGGTTAAAACCTTATCTGTCAGGCGATAGTGCTACTTTTGTGACTACCGATGGGGTAATAGTTAATCCATCTTTTTCATTCGGACATATCAATTTCAATATAGGTCTTATTCCCAAAGACGATGTTCCCTTTTATCGTTATATAGGTAGAGATATGAGTCTTAATGGAAAAATTACGGTGGTATCGGCGTATTTTACAGAGAGTAAAGATAATATTGGAGTTTGGAATATTTCTCGTAATGGAGCTGACAACTTATGGCTCAATAGTACAGAGGTAAGTTATAAAGATTTTGGTATATCTTATAGAGATTTTACAGAGCAAGGACCGATAGTGAATATTAGTCGTTTAAACTACTCGGATGCTATGTCTGCTGTGGAAACCGATGATACTTTGAGTATAGCCGGCGATGGTAGGTACTCTTTTAATGGTATTTTTGGAGAGTTTATCTACTTCGACAGAGATGTGAGCTATCTCGAAGAGCAGAAGTGGGCAACATATTTGGCAGTAAAGTACGGAGTAACATTACGGAGCCACTATATAGGTTCGATGGGCGATACGATATGGAATATCGATAAATACCGTAATTATTCGAAAGGTATAGCAGGTCTTTTACGTAGCGATGTCTTTGGTTTAGTGCAGTCGAAGAGTGGTATTTACAATGACAGTGTTGTTATGTCCATAGAGGGTGATTTTTCAGATAATGACTATATACTGTGGGGACATAACGGAGGAATGATATTACCAAATACACCTTTGCGGATTGATACTATCGATTATCTTATGTCAGACAGACAGTGGTTGGTGCTTCCGTCTGAAGGTCGTAGAGCAAAGTCAACCTCTTTAGCTTATCGATATCCGAAAGAAATTTCACACTTAGGAGTGGTATTGGTATTAGATCGTTATGGTGTAGGCGGAGAATCAAGTTACTCTGAAATAGAGGTTTATCGTCCGACGCGGATTGTCGACGACATAATGTTTTTCGACAAAATAGTTTGGGATACCGACGGCGGAGGTAGCGACTATTTTAGTTTTGCTATTGTAGCCGATAGTATCGATACGCAGACTAAGTCAATAATCAATGAGGCGTACAATGGTAATAGAGTTAAGAATGACAATAATCAGGATTTGAGCAATCTCTATTCACAGCAAAAAACTACTTCCGACTTTAATAAGTCCGACTGCAGCAATGGAAAGATGATGGTGCATCTTACTCCAAATCCCACCGACGGATTATTTAAACTTATTGTACGTCAGGCGAAACCATCGGCTTTGAGTATAACCATTGTCGATAGTATGGGTAAAGTGCTGCGACGATACAATAAATCCAATGCAATAGAACTTACTGAACTTGAAGATACTATTAGTGAAACAGGTGTTTATCTAATACATGTTGATAATGAAGAAGAACGACAGACTTTAAAACTTGTTGTAAAATGACAAATACAAAAAATCATTGTACTTTATTTTTTAACCATATAATTAGTGTATATATGAAACGGGCACATATTAATTTATCTACGGTAGTGATTTGCATACTAATCTTATTGAGCGTTAGTTGTATTAATAGGGGTAGCAATAGTTCCGTCTGTTTGTCGGGTGCTACAGCGAATATGGATATAAACATATCGACAGATTCGTTGAGAGTATTGCCTGAGAGAGCTGTTTTAAAATCGATTTCCGACAACAAGCGATCGACTAAACCTAAAGCAATAGATAGTACTGTTTTAATAGCAAATAGAGGTATAGCCTTCACTTACAACATATCACCCGATTCTCCTTCTATTGCTAAACGTCAAGGTATATCGCTTTTGATAGATAGTGGTAGTGTTTCTAAAACAACTCATATAAGTATATCTCCTATAGATACCGAAGAATTACCTTTGTTACCGAGTAATATGGTAAATGTTACCGGTTATTCAGGAGGTTTTCGTTGTCTTCCAGACGGTCAGAAGTTTGCTAAGGAGATTGTAATTGCCATAGCTTATAATGAGACAGATATACCATTCGGTTATTCGGCTAAGGATATTTACACATATTTCTACAACAATAGCAACCATCGGTGGGAGCAGATAGAGCGAGATAGTGTGGACGAAACCAATCGAGTAATATATTCGCGTACAGATCATTTTACCGATTATATAAATGGTATACTCAAAACACCTGAGAGTTCCGATGCTATTGCATATACACCGACCTCTATCAAAGATTTGAAAGCAGCCGACCCTGTTGGAGCATATACTATTATAAGTCCGCCTGAGGCTAATAACGATGGAAGTGCCTCTATGAAATATCCTATAGGAGTGCCTGCCGGTCGTAGGGGAATACAACCTACTCTTAACCTTAGCTATAATAGCAATGGCGGTAGTAGTTGGGTAGGTTTAGGTTGGGATTTAAGTGTATCGTGTATTAGTGTCGATACCAGGCATGGTGTGCCTATCTATAGTCAAGAGTTAGAGAGCGAAACGTATTTGCTCGATGGACAAATCTTGGTAACCGAAGATACTCGACAGAATCAATTTAGACTCAACAAGCCTGCTTATAGGCGTAATTTCGATAATAGGTATGCCGATGGTAAACGTTTCTATCCGCGTGTAGAGGGTTCGTTCAATCGGATAGTACGTCATGGAACCCTTCCTCACAACTATTGGTGGGAGGTAACCGACAAGAATGGTACAAAATATTATTATGGCAGCCTTGGAAATGGGATGGATGCAGCAGCTGTATTCCAGAGTAATGTGTCTGCTGGGGGTAAACAAAATGTCTCTAAGTGGTATTTGCGTAAGGTGGAGGATACTTATGGCAATACAATGATCTACAAGTACCGACGTTTCAGTGACGACGACCAACAGGTGGTGCTCGAAAGTATTTTGTATACGGGCGATAAGGAATCGGAGGGTAAATATTGTATATCTTTCAAAGTATCTGATATGGGGAAACCCGATAAGAGTTTCTCGTACCGCAGCGGATTCAAGGAGAGCGATGCTAAGTTGCTCGATAAGATAATAGTAAGCTATAGCGATACTATAATAAAGGAGTACTACTTTGGTTATAAGACAGGTGTTTTTGGAAAAACCCTTTTATGCTCGGTAATAGAGTCGTTCGAAGATTCTGTTAAGTATCAAAAATATGATATGATAGATACAATAAATTGGGAAATAAAAACACCAAACACAAATATTCTACTTCAAGACGTTTTTAATAGATGTGATTTTGCTGTAAAATATGGCACATATATGTTTTTACATGTGCTATATAGCTTCGAATATAATGAAGTACACGGCGCTATTTTTGAAGAAGACTCTCATACGATTAATTACAAAGAAGTGACTTCCGATAATCTCGGATATGCTATTATTCCCATAAAAGAGAATGAAAATTTTTCAGCGAGTAGGTCGTTTTCGTACGATTTGGGAGGCGGAGTCGATTTCGGATTATTTTCTAAAATATGGTCTAAGTCTCTGTCTGTTGGTGGCAACTATATGCACAACAAAGAGGAGTCGGAGGGAGTTGTGTCGTTTGTCGATTTGAATGGCGACGGTTATCCCGATAAACTGATTAGGTATAACGAAAATTTATATTACAGATTGCGTAATGTCGAAAGCTACGACTCTCAAATATCATTTGGTCCGCTGCAACAGGTAGGTAGTAGTCTTAATTTTTTGAAGTCTAATAGTAATACCAATAGCTGGGGACTAGAAGGGCAGGCAAAGATTTTAGGACAGGGAGGCGATTTTGCCCATACGTGGAGTACAACTACGGGAGCGACAAGCAATTATCTGTCAGATGTCAATGGCGATGGACTTGCCGATATTGTAGATAATGGTAAAACCTTCATAAACGAATACTACCGAAGAGGAAAAGTCTCCTTTGCCGATGTTACCGAAGAGGATACCGTCTTTGTAGGTGGCTCCTGCGGAGGGGAGTATATTCGAAACGACGGAGAGGTCGACTCCAGCATTTTCGAGTCGGGTTGGCGGTATTATAATCGAGAAATATGCGAAAAACATATAGTTGGAGAACCTATGCTTGTAAACGAAAGTATATTTACAGGTTACAGAGTAGAGAGGCATATCACCGATAGTATATTGGATAGCGTATGTGTAAGTACTGAACTTGATAGTGTGAAGGTAGTGTCGGTTATTCTAAACGATACCGTATTGTTGGACATAAAAAAAGACACAAATATAGGGAATAACAGTAACTATATAATCGAAAACGTTACGAGCACTTTTCTACCGGGTGGCAATTGTTGTAAATTTAAAAATACATCTACTGGAGTGTGCGATGCCATTAAGATATATACTATATTGATAAAGAAAAAATGCTACGACCCTCAAACTAAGAATTTCTACGATTGCTCCAAACGAATAATAGTAAGAGATACTATTAGAATTGTAGCTGGTGCTGATGGTTACTGTATATCTATACCATCAGATGATTATTATTCGGGTGATTGTATGACAGAATGTTTGTTAAAGGACACATTCTATACTTATGAAAAGTTTTATCGTTGTACCAAATATGAGTACAATTACAGATATATATATAGTTACGATACTATACCCACATACAGAGACACATCGTATTATCGGACATGGACACTTACCGACTCTTGCTATACGGTAACCGATTCGTTCTATTACGAAAAGCCCAAGACATACGAGCCTAATATCGATTTGGTGCGTATGTGGCAAGCTCCTTACCATGGTGTTGTAAAGATTTCGGGAGTTGCACGCCTATCGGAAGACCTCGATTCTGTGCGTATTATGGCAAATGTACGAGATGGAGTAGGATTGAGTATTCAAAAGGGTAGCGAACTATTCCTTAGAAAATTCCGTGTAGTGCGTCCCGACAAAAACAACGAAGACATGGGGGTCGATACTATTACTGTAAGAACAGGCGATAGAATATACTTTAGGATGAATTCTATGGATGTAAGGGCATACGACAAGGTGAGGTGGAATCCTACGGTAAGTTATATTCGAGCAAAGAACCGCGATTTCTCTCAGGTATCGTCTGATATGTTGAAATCGGTAGATGCCAATGGTAATCCACAGTTTACTTTCGACTATTCCAACGACTTCTTTGTCAATGGTCTTCAGCAAGTTGCTGCTCCTTTCGATTGTCGCTTTAAGATAGATATAGATGTAAAGTCGGCAAAATCGCTTCAAGATACATTGGTTCTTACTATTTACAAAAGTTATTCCGTAAAAGATTCTTCGGCAGCAGGTGAATATGTGCGTCCTACCGATTATACATATATTTTAAAACAAATAGAAATACCAAAAGGAGAGGAACCTGAAAATTATTCTATTAGTATTAATGAAGATATGCATAATAGTTCTGTTTTTGCATTTACATATCAATCGAATGGGGCTTGGATAAAAGCTTTTGTGGAGAACGAAAAAATACATATAGGATTGACAACTAAAAAACGTAGAAGCCAGATTCGATGGACGGATATAGATGCTCGGGCAAAAATAACCGTAGTAGAGTCGTATGATAATAAATACCACAATAGCGATTTGTATGACGAAAGCACGGATACATATAAATTGGTATACCGACCGGTCGTAAAAAAGCAGAACTACGACTATGCCTACATACCTACCAAGGCTTGGAAAACAAGAAATAAAGTAAAGAATGCTAATAGTATAGTGATATACACTTTACTTGATTACTATTTGAATAATGCTATATTATTTGATATGGATAATTTTATAAGAAAATACCCTTTAACATTGACAATAAGAGATAGAGATGGGATGGTAATAGCTTCGACTACCACTTATAATCGTAAATATGAAGTGTTTAACAATATAGTGTTAAATCCTAATCAGCAGTATTATGTTGATTATCATTCCTCAACCCCTTATGGCAATTATATAAAGAAAATAACGTCTAGTATATATGTAAATAATGAATACATGGGGGACATAAATTCCGGTCTGTATCTCGATTATCCCGAAGAGTATTACGGAAACTACGGCGAGATGTATCGCGGTTGGGGACAATTCGGATACAAGTACAACACCCCCGCAGATACTATCATTCGCGAGGAGTTCTTGCGACAAATGGTTATGGGTAAGGAACTTACTGCCGATACCGATACTTCTACATTTTTGCCTGAGAGTATACCTGATTTAGAGAATTTCCCTTCGGATGCTGTTAATAGCCCTGAGGTTACAGGTGGTAGAATCTATAATCCGCTGAAAGGCAGATTCTTTACTATGTCGCCCGATAGTACCGCTACTACGTGGGTAGGATATGGAAACGTCTTCTATGCCGATAGGCAATATATAGGGCACAATAATGTAAACGACAAGGATAGTGTCTACGTCGACCGTACGGCTTCGCCTATGCCCGTACGCTCGGTAAAGGAGAAGATAAAGGCACCAAACAAAAATACGATAAATAGCGGTAGAAGCTGGACTGCAGGATTTACCTTAGGAGTATCATCTATAAGAGAAACGCATAGCAAAGGTAGTTCGCGGGTATTAAGTGATTTTATGGATATGAACGGTGACGGCTATCCCGATGTGCTTTCCGAAACTACGATACAATACAGCAAACCGCAAGGTGGACTCAGCCGATATACTACATCTTTTAGGGAAGGTATCAACTCTTCGGAATATAATCTCGATGGCGAAGGTGCAGGAGCAAGTTTTGTAAGTGTAAAAACAATTATTTCAAATAACCTTAAAAAAGCAGCATCTACTACAAAAGGAGAAGGAAGTATAAGTGGCTCTGGTTCAGTTGGTTGTAGTACAACCAATTCTACAATGATAGATATTAATGGCGACGGACTACCCGATCAGGTATTGAAGGATGGCACAGTACATTTCAATAAAGGCTATGGCTTCACAGAGTCCCAAAATTGGGAGTGGATAGGTGGAAGTTTCATTTTATTAAATAGTCGTACTTCTTCAAGAGCTTTAAATGGAGGAACTGATTATAAAATAATAGAAAAAACAATCGGTAAAAAAATTGATCGAAAAAACGAGCTATCAACAAGCATATCATTCGGACTTGGAGCTTCGTGGGCAGACAATACTACCGATTATAGCCTGACGGATATAAACGGCGACGGATTGGTCGATTACTTCAAAAAATATGATAAGGAAGTCATTTTCAATACAGGTAATAAGTTTGGATATATTGGATATAATAGCCCACTGGAAATCCCGTCTATCGAGAAGAGTACCGGAGTTACCGTTAACGGCTCAGCTGCTGTTACATTCGGTTTTACCGCTCTATGGTTTAAAATCTTAGCCAATCCGCAGGGAGGCTTGGCTTGGAATAGAAACGAAACAGATATCCAACTGATAGATATGAACAACGACGGCTACCCCGACTATGTGTTTAGAGAAGGTGATGATATTAAAGTCCGTTACTCAACGCTTGGTACGGCAAATCTGCTTAAAAACGTAAGAACCGTGCTCGGATCGGAGTTTACGATAGATTATAAGCTCAGTAAGCCCAATAGCTGTAAGGGTACGAAGAGAACCTGGAATATGTCGCAATTAATGGTATTCGACGGATACGAAGGCTTTTGGAGAGAAAGATATGGTCCTCCCGAAGATATATCGAAAAATGGAAATGGAACTGATACTATTCGCTATACTTTCGAGTATGGAGGCAAAATATACGACCGCCTCGAGCGAGAAGACTACGGCTACGATACTGTCGTTACCAAAGAGTATCTCGATGGCAATGTGTACCGTATCAATACCAAAGTATACTACAACGACAGCTATACGATGCGTGGAGTAATGAAACAGAGCTTTCTTACCGATGCCCAAGGCAATAAGTACATAGAGAATCTCTATGAGTATAGACCGGCGGAGATAACTACGGGCAAATATATCGAGACCAACACTCCTATCTCTTGTGTAGGCGATGGTTACCCCGCACTCTACAAAGAGCGGACACTATATTACGAAGGGCAGCCCGAGGCAGGCATCGTTACCGAAAAAGAGTATAAATACGGCGAATTCGGCAATATAACCGAGTATTACAATAGAGGCTCCTTGGCAACGTCAGACGACGACGTAAAGGCTACTATTACATACAAATTCGATTTGGCGAAGTATATAGTATCGATGGTAAAAGATGTTGCTGTTACCAACGCTGCAGGTAAACTCCTACGCAAACGCAGTGCGGATTACAACGACAAGGGCTCCATATCGAGGCTTACACTCTTTGTAGAAAACGAAAATAATAGTATCTACGACTATGAGTACGACCGCTACGGCAATATATCGCAAGCTACAATGCCCGAAAACGCCAATGGGAAACGTATGCAAATAGCTTACCGATACGACAATAGAGTACATTCGTATCCCATAAGAACCACGAATAGTTTTGGCTACTCTTCGTCGGCACTGTACGACTACCGCTGGGGTGTGCCGCTGCTCACTGTCGATATCGCGGGCAATCGTATGGAGTATACCTACGACACCAGAGGACGTCTGAAGACCGTCAGGTCGCCAAAAGAGATAGCAGCAAACGTACCGTACACTATAAAGCATACCTATTGGGACGACCAGAAATATCGCTTTGAGTATATCAAATCGTATGCAAGATATATACAGGTAAGCGAACAGACAAACAACAACTTAGGATCTATGTTTTTGAAGTCAGGGACTCATTCTTACCTACCAAATCTAGTAAAAGGGTTATTTGCCGATACATACCACTACGACTCAGACCACAAGGGTAACGAAATAGTAACACGTACCTTTGCCGACGGACTGGGACGTGTAATGCGTGTAGTAACCGATGCCGAAATAGACGAGAAAAAAGTGCCTGTAGCTTCGGTACGTAATATCTACGACGGGCTGCAGAGAGCAATACGTCAATATCAACCGGCAGAGTTGAAGATTTCTTACCCAAGCGATACTCTTTTATTCTCGTCGCTCGATACCAAAAAAGCTTTCTACTCCACTACCGCCTACGACATTCTCGACCGACCTACGCGTATAGTAAATGCCGACGGCACTGTGGTTCGGTACAGTTATGCAATAGACGAAAGACTCTTCCGTACCGATATCACCGACCCCAACGGTATTACGACCATCTCCTTTACCGACCACCGACAGCTACAGCAGATTGCAGTCGATGGTTTAGGTGGAAAAACATCTTTTTACTACGATGCTCTTGGACAGCTTATTGAGACCATAGACCCGGAAAATAATAAGACTATTCACGTTTACGATATGCTCGGGCGGCGTACCGAACGCCGGCACCCAAGCTCAGGTACTACCCGTTGGGAGTACGACCCGGTAGGTAATATCACCCGACAGACTCTAAATAGCGACGAACACATCGACTATTACTACCAGTACAACCGTCTTGTACGTATACACTACTCCGACAGACCTTGGAACGATGTATATTACCGATATGGTAATAATGGCGACGGCAACAACACAGGTCGCTTGGTACTTCAGAGAGATGCTACGGGTATAAAGAACTTAGAATATGGTAATATGGGTGAATTAGTATCGCAGACACAAACATATATCACTCTAAACCAGTCGCAACCGTTTACTCTTCGCACCCAATGGGAGTACGATAGCTGGGGACGTATAAAACAGATAACATATCCCGACGGCGAAGAGGTACGGTATAGATATAATAGAGTCGGAAAGCTATATAGCGTTAAAGGATATAAATCCGGATCGGACCCCCAAAACTATATAAGCGAGATATATTACAATATCTTCGGGCGACGTACAATGGTAACGAAAGGCAATGGTATTACTACTGAATATAAATATGATGTTATGAATCATAGACTTATAGCTATGTGTGATAGCGGTGGATCTTTGGGTAATTTGTCTATAATTCGTTACTACTACGATAATGTAGGAAATATAGTAGGCAAAGAAACTAATGGAATTATGCAGTACAATCAATACTACAAATACGATGACAATTACCGACTTATAATCTCTGAAGGCGACGGTTATCCTGGTTATTATCAAATGTATATGGCATATAGCCCCACGGGTAGGATACTGGAAAAGTATCTTAATGGACAAAAAAAGGACAACAAGGGACAGCATACTTTGGTTTACCATAACAAATATTTTTATAATCATCACACCCACAATCCTTATGCTGTAGATCTTATACAAAATCAGAGAGGAGGTGAAGAATATTTCGAGTGGGATAAAAAAGGCAATATGAAAACACACTATGAAGAAATAAATGATAATATACGCCGTTTCTCGTGGACGGAAGACAACCGCCTCGAGGCTGTTTTAGATAACCGTATGGGAGCTTTCTATAATTACGACGCCGCAGGAGAACGAAGCCTCAAACTTACAGGCACTACTGTAGCTGTATCTCAGAACGGGGAAATAGTTAATGTTCCTGTATTCGACCGGCAGACACTCTATGCAAGTGCTTTGGTAACGATAACCGGCGGAAACTACACCAAGCATTACTTCGAAGAGGGTAACCGTATATGCAGTAGTATCGGTGGTGGCGGGCTTAATTTGTTGCCTGCAACTCGATTTATAAGTAATTTTTGGAACAGATATCAGAAATCTACTTTTGATAATGTAATAAGGACATATCGGGATAGTTTTGGAGTAGAACCTTATACCGATAAGGTTAGCGACTTGTACAAGGTAGTAGAAAAATATTCGCATAAGGTATTTACTAAAGAGTATATATATTACTACCACACCGACCATCTCGGCAGTGCCACATTTATAACCGACAATATAGCTTATGTAGCGCATCAGATAGCTTACCTGCCATACGGTGAAGAGTGGGTAGATATGCGACGCAGTAACGGTTATGCCGGCTCGCCGTATAAATTCAATGGCAAGGAGAAAGACGACGAGACGGGCTACAGCTACTACGGCGCCCGCTACTACACCGATAGGCTAAGTATCTGGCTCTCGGTAGACCCGCTCGCCGACAAATACCCGCACCTATCGCCGTACACCTACTGTGCGAATAACCCCGTGATGCTCGTGGATCCGGATGGGATGCAAATAACTGATTATTTTAACCTATACGGAAAACATGTCAAGCATGTTAATGATGGCAGTAATGCAAAAAAGCAGGTAATTACGACATCTGTTAAAATAGCCGAAGTGGACAAGGCTATTGCAAAGGGGTATGTGATAAATGCTCCAACTCCTGAAGTAGGGAAACAAATGAAAAAGGTAAGAAAATTGACGGCAGACACTAAAGGAAATGAACACATGTTTGTATCAAATGGAGGAGACAAGTCGGATATATTTACAAGTAACAAACCAAAAGAACTGACCTATGAAACGGTAATGCAAGCCAGAAAGAATTTCAAGGAGAAATTCCCTGATAAACAAAGTGATTTGGAATTTCATGATCATGGTTATTTGATTGATGAAAACGGAGAAGGAATACATGGTGCTCCTACTCCATCTTCAACTGATATAGATGGTGCTACTGATAAAATAGAGGCTGTTACTGGTGATGACGGAACCGGAGCTAGCATAGGATTTTATAATAAAGACGGAGCTATAACTCCTAACTCTGGGATATCTTTTAGTAGATATCTGAAAGGATTAAAAAAAATAGAAAATTACAACAATCAACAAGAGTAGTTAGAATTATGAGAGAAAAGATGTTATTATGGTTTGCTTTGTGCTTTTTTTGTGCTACTCCAAGGGCTGAAGCCAAAGTAAACGAGGTTTATGGATATCTATATGAACAATATTTTGATATTAAAATCCCAAAGCCCCCAAAAAATTTTTGTAAGATACAACGCAATAATGGGAAGTTGTTATTTGTAAGAAAAGTGAACAGAAACATATTATACCATGCATGTTATTCGCTAAATTTTAGACCTGACTATGAAATAGAGTTGCCCGAAGGTGTTAAATATTATAATGGTGTTTTAGATCCATTTTTTATATATCCTGACAATCAGGCCATTATTGTTTCCCAACCGTTGTGGTGGGCGGTAAACATATCTCGTAACGATAAAGATGTAATAGAAAAAATCAATTTTACAGAGCTAAAAGACACAATCTTTTACGATATCAACGAGGGGAAAAGACTATTCTACAGTTTAGAGTTTTTTATCTGCGATGAATTCAATAGCTGTAATATTCACTTTAAAAGACTCAAACGTTTTTTGTCTCACGATACGAATTTCTCAATACCTATACATGGACGTAAGCATATAGTGATACAAAAAAACAATGTTCAAATACTGCTTTTTAACGTAAAAGAGGAAAATGTCGAGAAATGGATATCCTTATTGCTACAAATAAGAGTATATCCTAAAAATGCAGAAGAGGTCAAAAACGATGAGCGATTCAAAAGGTATAGATTCCTATTAGAGTAAGTTTTACCAAGCAAGTAACGAAAGCACTCATTTCATTTTGTTAAAAATTAAATCCGCTATCCGTTTAGTTAAAGTTTTTACTACCTTTGCCACATGCGTACAAAAAACGACACATACACACTACTTTTGCTTGGGTGGCTATCCGTTGACCCGCTGACGGATAACTATCCAAGTTTGAGCGGGTATAACTACTGTGCGAATAACCCCGTGATGCTCGTGGATCCGGATGGAAGAGCGATGGGAAATCCGCAAGCATTAAAACAAGCCGGAGTAAATGCGGTAAACTATGTAATATATAAATATTGGCAAAATCAAGCAGCTTGTAATATCGGAGTTGAACATGCTTATAGGAATCTGACAGGAGACAATTCTTTAAAAGGTTTAGGAGCGACAGATATGATTACAAAGATACAAAACTCTGATAGATTCAAAGAAATTGATAAGTCGCAAGTATCCGAATATGCCAATCAAGGCGATATTGTTATTATTGGAAAACAACGTTCTGCGGGTGAGAACCAAAGTCATGTGGTAATGGGTATGCCCGGAGAACCAGACAATGGATGGCCTATTGTTATGGATACAGGAGCAAACAAACGAAGCACTGAAAAGGGAATGAATTGGTCGTGGGGAAAAAACAACCGAAACAACATTAAATATTATCTTTACACAGGAGAAATGTCTGAAAAAAGAGACTTAGCCACACCTGCTATGAAAATTAATTTGCCTGTTTTTGAAAAAATTAAAAGTAAAAATACGGTTTACCAACGTATAACCAAAGTTGATGTTCAAACGGTAAATGT
>CAJPNS010000053.1 GCA_905372135.1 Porphyromonadaceae bacterium
AGATATTGTAGTACGTAGTAATTGTTTTAACTTTGCAGGAAAATATATTTAATCGGTATGAAAAGCGCATTACAGATAGCAAGGGCAGCATACAAACCTCGGCTGCCGAAAATTTTTCAAAATAGTGTAGATATCAAATTCGGAAGAGCTACAACTTCTGTAGCAGATAATGAAGATATAAAGAAATTATTCCCAAATACTTACGGCATACCTGTGGTATCTTTCGAAGAATCGAAATCAAAAAAAGAGTATCCGACAAGAAATGTAGGTGTAATTCTATCGGGTGGGCAGGCTCCCGGCGGACACAACGTCATATCGGGGCTTTTCGACGGTATGAAAAAACTTAATCCCGATAGCATACTATACGGTTTTCTTGGCGGTCCGAGTGGATTGATAGACCATAAGTATCTGGAGCTCACTGCCGACGTTATCGACGAATACCGCAACACAGGCGGATTCGATATTATAGGTTCGGGACGTACCAAACTCGAGACAGTCGAACAGTTCGAGCGCGGTAGAGAGATTTGCCAGAAACTCAATATAGGTGCTATCGTAATTATCGGTGGCGACGACTCCAATACCAATGCATGTATTCTTGCAGAGTATTACAAATCAAAAGGATACGGTATTCAGGTGATTGGCTGTCCGAAGACTATCGACGGCGACCTTAAGAACGATATGATAGAGACTTCGTTTGGGTTCGACACTGCATGTAAGGTTTATTCGGAGCTTATCGGTAATATCCAACGCGATGCCAATTCGGCTAAAAAATATTGGCACTTCATTCGCCTTATGGGGCGGAGTGCTTCTCATATCACTTTGGAGTGTGCTCTTCAGACACAACCCAATATAGCCATTATTTCGGAGGAGGTAGCAGCTAAGGGTATGAGACTCCAGCAGATAGTCGATAGTATCGCACAAGTGATAGTGACTCGCGGTAATGCAGGTCTGAATTTTGGTACAATACTTATACCCGAGGGACTTATCGAATTTATCCCCGATGTGAAGATGCTCGTCGAGGAACTTAACGATATATTGGCTCACAATCATCGTTTCGAGGCTATAAAAGACGAAGACGATAGACGTTGGTTTATCAACGAGCACCTCAGTCTCAATGGTAAGGCAATCTTTAATGGTTTGCCCGTATCTATTGCAAATCAGCTTAGTGCAGATAGAGACTCGCACGGTAACGTACAAGTATCGCTCATTGAGACCGAGAAACTCCTTATGGCTATGGTCGACGCTCAACTACTGAGACTCAAACAAGAGGGTGTATACAATGGTAAATTTTCGCCTCTTGGACACTTTTTTGGCTACGAAGGACGTTGTGCGGCTCCTACCAATTTCGATGCAGACTATTGCTATTCACTTGGTTATACTGCATCTGTACTTATAAACGAGGGAGTTACAGGATATATGGCAGTGGTGCAAAATCTGGCATTGAACGTTGATTCGTGGATAGCCGGTGGTGTGCCTATCACAAAGATGATGAATATGGAGAAAAAATCGGGCAAGATGAAGCCTGTTATACAAAAGGCTTTGGTCGACCTTGAAGGTAATCCGTTCAAGTATTTTGCCGCACATCGTAGAGAATGGGCATCTACGGGTTGTTCGTTCGTCTATCCAGGACCGATACAATACTTCGGACCCGACGAAGTATGTAATGTTCCTACGAAAACTATTCGTTTGGAAAACAATATTTCGTGCTAAAAAAACGTTGTTGTTGTTGGTTGTATTTATCTGATTTATATGTGTTTAGAGTGAAATATGTCGGTATGAGCTGAAATTGTTCGTGCAAAAAAAGTTAAAAGTGAATTTGTTTTCGAGGATTATTTTTTACTTTTGCGGTGTATTTTCATCAGAGTACAAAAAAGGAAATTATCAATAAAAAAATATAGAAGTTATGAGAAAATTATTCTTGTTGTCAGTAGTTGCTTTGCTTAGCGTATCGCTATTTGCACAGCAAAAAAAGATGGTAGAGTTTGATAAATCTATTCACGACTTCGGCAAGATAGTCGAAGGTCAGGGTAATGGCGGCAAAGTGACTGCCGTATTTAAGTTTACAAACATAGGTACTACACCTATTTTCGTCGAAAGTGCAAGAGCTTCTTGTGGTTGTACTACTCCTTCGGTAGACTCGTCGAAGCCTATTGCTCCCGGCGGAACGGGCGAAATACCTGTTACTTACAATACTATAGGTCGTCCGGGTACTTTCAATAAGTCGGTAACGGTAACCTTCAAAAATGCGTCGGGAGAGACTACTTCTGAAAATATTTTCATCAGAGGCGAGGTGACTCCGCAAAATCAGGTGACTTTAGACGACGATTCGAAGACTTTGAGCATTCAAAAAGAGGCTTCTATCAACAAAGTAGACATAAAGAAAAACGAAGCCGATAGCAAGTCGAACAACAATACCAAAGCCGACGTCAAAGCAAAAAAGGGAAAAAAGGCAAAAAACAAAGATAAATCACAGAACAAGAAGTAATCTTCTTAGCCTCTTTGTAAACTAAAAAATACTAACTTTGCAGGTTAGTATTTTTTTGTTGTCAACCAACCGATAAAAACGATTCATATAAATGAAACTTCGCACTATAGCCCAAAGGGATATTCTGATAGCCATTTTCTCGTTGTTTGCCGTATTCGCTTGGGGTCAGGGAAAGATTAATGTTGTCTTCGACCGTACGACACACGATTTCGGCACTATCGAAGAAGACGAAGGAGTGCAGACGATAGTTTTTTCTTTTGTCAACCTGTCTGACGCACCTATTTTCATCAAAGACATACAATCTTCGTGCGGATGTACCACTCCGCAATATAGCCGCAACGACGTATCACCCAATACTATAGGCAAGATAAAAGTGGGTTATAATCCGGTAGGACGTCCGGGAGAGATACGTAAAAGTATCACTGTAAAATTCGCTAACCACAAAGAGACCCGTACCGTAGTGTTGTATCTTAGAGGCAATACTCTCAACAGAGAAGATAACGATACGGAAAAATTTTCGTATACCGATGGCAACGTAGCTCTTAGAACCGCTCTTATCGATATGGGCTCGGTATTAAAAGGCAATACCGCACGCAAAACGATAGAGATATACAACCCGACCGATAAGCGTATAAAAGTCGATTTCGCCTCTGTTCCCAATAATATCGACATCCGTATCGATGGAGAGTCGTCTATCGAACCGCATAGTAGTGCTTATGCATCAATAGATTACAAAACATCCGACAGAGACCGTGCCGGAATATATTCGTACAAGATACCTATAAAAGTAAATAGAAAAAATGCCTCCGCTATCGAAATAAAAGCAACTGTAAACGACGATTTTACACATATTACCACTCAAGAATTTGCCCGAAAACCACAGATATGGCTTATACCGCCATATTTGAATATGGGTACATTGAAGAAGGGCAAGAAATACTCTTTCAAGATAAAAATAGAAAATCGAGGCTCTTCGCCGTTGACAATAGAGAACATAGTGGCTCCCGAAGCACCGTTTATCACTTTCGGTAAGCTGAAGAAAAATATTATAAATGCCTCGGAATCAGTCGAAATTGAAATAGTGGTAAATACACAGCTTTTGGATACGGGTACGTATGAGACGTATTGTAAAGTATTCGGCAACGACTGCGAAAGTCCTGTTACAGACCTATATTTGGAGTTTGCGGTAGAATAATTGCTATTTATTTTGGCTTGTCGGAATAAAAAGATTAATTTTGCAGCCCCCAAGTGATACTGTATAATCGATTAATACATAAAAAACTATCATAATTAATGAAAAAATCAATTATCTCACTCATCCTCATTGTCTCCTATATCGGAGGCTTTGCGCAGAAAGACACCACAGGGTTCGTCTTTACCACCATTAAGGAAAATAAAATCACGTCGGTCAAGAACCAAAACCGTTCGTCGACCTGCTGGGCATACTCGGCTCTGGGCTTCCTCGAAGCCGAACTGCTTAGGCTCAATAAGGGCGACCACGACTTCTCCGAAATGTTTGTCGTTTACCACACTATGCTCGACAGGGCTGTCAATTATGTCCGTCTGCACGGCGATGCCAGCTTTTCGCCCGGCGGCAGCTTCTACGATGTGCTCTACTGCTGGCGACACTACGGCATTGTGCCCGACAATGCTATGCCCGCAGGCGTTATGTATGGCGACACCTTGGCTAATCACAGCGACTTGGACGCTGCAGCAAAGGCATACGTCGACGTCATAGCCAAGAGTACCGCTTCGAAAATATCACCGTTGTGGCGACGTCCGCTCGAGGCTATCTACGAGACATATCTGGGCAAACTGCCGCAGGAGTTTACCTACAAAGGCAAAAAGTATACGTCTCGCTCGTTTGCCGACAGCTTCGGACTCAATATGGACGACTACGTATCGCTGACGAGCTACAGCCATCACCCGTTTTATGAGGCTTTTGCTATCGAGATACAAGACAATTGGCGAGGCGCAAAGTCGTACAACCTGCCTATCGACGAACTGATGCAGGTGATGAGAAATGCCGTAAATACGGGCTATACCATTGCTTGGGGCTCCGACGTGAGCGAAGAGGGTTTCACACGCAACGGTATTGCCGTGATGCCCGACGTTAAGAAAGGTGCCGAGCTCACCGGCTCCGATATGGCTCACTGGCTCGGACAGTCGAAAGCCGACAGACGCGCAGAGCTGACCTCGCGACCATTGCCCGAAATGACTGTTACACAGCAGATGAGGCAAGAGGCTTACGACAACTGGGAAACCACCGACGACCACGGTATGTTGATATACGGTCTGGCAAAAGACCAGAACGGCAAACAGTATTTCATGGTGAAAAACTCTTGGGGGCTGGCAGGCAAATACAAGGGATTCTGGTATGCTTCCGAGGCGTTCGTAGCCTACAAGACTATGAATATTGTGGTACATAAAAATGCTATTCCCAAAGAGATACTCAAAAAAATGAATCTCAAGTAATATTGTGTGTTTATATGTAGATATCACAGGTATTAATCAGTTTTTTTCGAGCAAAGGATTGATTTTGCGACAAGAATATTACGTCTGAATTTTTAAAATAATAAAAGGAAGTATATTGTTAATATGGATAATAAGAATTGTTTCAGCGATTTATGGCAGCTTATAGGCAATACCCCTATGGTCGAATTGCATTATCGATACAAGGGCAAACCAAGTAAAATATATGCTAAGGTAGAGTATTACAACTATTCGGGTAGTATCAAAGACCGAATGGCTCTGTATATATTGCAGAAAGCCTATCAGACCGGACAAATAAAGCCTACCGATACGATAGTAGAGGCTACTTCGGGTAATACGGGTATATCGTTTGCCGCTGTGGGACGTGCCTTGGGACATAAGGTGAAAATCATCATGCCCGAATGGTTGAGCAAAGAACGCAAAGATATATTACGTTCGTTGGGAGCAGAGTTGGTACTTGTCTCCAAAGACGACGGCGGATTTCTCGGTGGTATGCATATCTGTGAGGAACTTGCAAAGCAAGACGGAATATTCCTGCCTTGTCAGTTCGAAAACGAAAACAACATCAACGAACATGCTCATACTACTGCAAGAGAGATAGAGTTTCAGCTTGCCTCTATAGGGCTTAAACCCGATGGGGTAGTATCGGGAGTAGGTACGGGTGGCACTATAATGGGCGTAGGAAGATATATCAAGAGTGTATATCCGAATGCTAAAATATGTCCGATAGAACCTGCCGAAAGCCCCATATTATCGAAAGGGTTTAAATGTGGCTCACATCGTATTCAGGGCTTTACCGATGAGTTTGTACCTCGTATAGTACAGCTCGACAAGCTCAACGAGATAATACAGGTAAGCGATGGCGACTCTATAATAGCTGCTCAGAAGATGGCAAAACAGCTTGGACTTGCAGTGGGTATATCGTCGGGTTGCAACGTAGTGGGAGCTATCAAACTAAAAGAAAAGCTCGGCGACAATGCAGTAGTAACCACATTCTTACCCGACGACAACAAAAAATACCTCTCTACCGATCTCGTATGCGAAGAGCCTATGAAAGACGAATATGTATCAAAAGATTTGGTATTCGATGGTTTCCGTACCATAAAGAGGCTAAGTGAGTCTATAGTACCTCAATAAGAGTATATATTACAATACGATTATATACGAAAAAATCATTTTTTAATTAATAACATAAAATAGAAAATCAATTTATGAAGAAAGTATTTAGTTTTAGTTTGTTTATATTGGCGATTTTGCTAATAGGATTCAGTTCTTGTAAGAACAACCAACCTAATGTACCGGACAACGACCCAGATTTCGACCCCGATTCTCGTCAGAGAAACGTGGTGTTGTTGGAGTATTTTACAGGTCAGGAATGTCCTAGGTGTCCTCAGGGGTTGAAATATGTATTGAAAAGAATTGAAGGAGTTGAAGATAAGGTGGCTTTTGTGGCGCATCATGTTGGTTTTTATGAAGACGATTTCACTATTAAAGAGAGTGTCCCTCTCCTGTTTTTTTACGAATCTGATACCACTTATGCTCCAGCAATGATGTTTGATAGGACTTGCATTAAAGGAAAGGGGGGCAGCAAAAAAGATGCAGTCATATTCTCTGTCGGTGCATTTGAAAAGTCAGATATAAAGAAAATGCTCGAAGTTCCTGCCGGAGCAAGTATGAAGTTGACTACCGAGCTCGACGAATCGGGTTCTACGCTTACAGTAAAAGTATCGGGTAAGCTCCACGACGAATATCGTAATGCCAAAATGAATGTCTACATTACTCAAGACTCTATTAAAGGATATGCCCAAGCAGGTGCTCAGAAAGAAGGGCAAAACTACTACCATAGAAATGCCATACGTGTATCTCTTACAGGTAATTGGGGAGAAGATATGGGTGTCTCAAAAGGCGATTATAGCAAGGAGTATACATATACTATTCCCGATAAGATTAGAGGTAAGTCCGGAGTAAGTATAAAGACCGATGTGAATAAAATGTCGGTAGTGGCTTTTATAGCAGAAGTAAATGATGTCAAGAACAGAAAGGGAGCTCAGAACAATAAAGTACTCAATGCGGCAGTCGCAAAAATAAAATAGAATTAGTATTTTTCATATACCTAAGACTGTCTTTTTTGCCTACCTATTACATGGGTTGTGGGCGAGAAGACAGTCTTTTTTTATAATCTTCTATGCGTCTGCTTTTTAAATCGGAGGTAAGAAAAGTTTGTTCGCTCGATAACGATAAAAAGATTACCTTTGCGTAGCGAAAAAATGTAATGCACTATTATGTTAGAATTTAGATCTGTTCAGGCAAGCGACCGACGGCTTGTACAGTCGTATATATCGAGTATGCCATACAGAAATTGCGACTTGTCATTTGCCAATATATTTGTCTGGAGCTTCTTGTACGACACCCGAATAGCCGAATACGGAGGCTCTCTATTTGTAAAATACAGTTTTCACTCTAAACCATTCTATATGATGCCTTTCGGTCGGTGCGACTTGAAGACAGCCATCGAAAAGGCGATAGAAGACTCTATCGGCGACGACCTTCGTTTTTGTATGCAAGGGCTGAGCCCCAAGATGAAAGCAGACATAGAGGAGGCTATGCCCGAAACATTCTCTTTCACCTCCAATCGCGACTATTCAGACTACCTCTATCTCAGAGACGATTTAGTAGGGCTTTCGGGTAAAAAATATCAACCTAAACGCAATCATATCAATCAGTTTAAGCGAAACTATCCGCAATATAAATTTGTTCCCATTACTCCCGATATCATACCTCAGTGTATGGAGCTCGAAAGCTATTGGAAGAGTGTAAACGAAGACGAGAAAGACAAGACGTATATCGCACTCGACTCAGAGCGCCAAGCCATACGGAGGGCTTTCGACCACTACGAAGAGTTAGACCTCTTGGGTGGTGCCCTATTGGTCGACGGTAGAGTAGTGGCTTTCACATACGGCTCGCCAATAAATGGAAATACGTTCGATGTGGCTGTAGAAAAGGCAGATGCCAATTATATCGGTGCTTATACGATGATAAACAATGAGTTCGCAAAGACTATCGACCCTAAATATGTGTTTGTCAACCGCGAAGAAGATCTCGGAATGGAGGGGCTACGCAAAGCAAAATTGTCGTATCATCCTGCAGAAATATTGGATAAATATACCGCAAAACTTATCGATAAGTAAGTATGATTCTCTCTGTAAAAGAGCAGACTAAGAGGCTCTGGCACGATACATTCGGCGATAGTGCGGAGTTCGTAGATTTATATTTCGACCGCATATATACGGATAGTATCAATCATACGGTAAGGCTCAGCAACGGGGCAGTCGTATCGGCTTTGCAGGCGATTGAGATGCCATTCAAAGTAGACAATAAGATATTGCGCACGGCTTATATATCGGGAGTGGCTACCGATAAAAATTATCGTAGATGTGGATATATGGCTCAGCTTCTTGAGTCTACGCATAGAGAACTTATGGCAGCGGGTATAGATGCTGCGTGGCTTATACCCGATAGCCAATACCTGTTTGATGTATATGCTAAATTTGGCTATCGTACTGCCTTTTATAAAAGCTATAGAACGATAAACGTTGCTTCTTCTGATATTTATAACGATTTGACGATAAGTGAAATAAATGGCTCGGAGGTGGATACCGTTTTTGAATACTTTCATAGAAAACAGATGGAGCAGGAGGCGGGCGTATTGCTTACGCGAGACTTTTTCGGTGTACTTGTAGATACTTTTATATTGGAAAACACCCCAATATATATACATCGTACGTCGAGTGAAATATCGGGATTGGTTTTTGTACACAGTAATGGCACTGTACTGAAGGTATTTGCCGATAGCCCTGATATAGAGCAGGGTATGTTCTATCGCTTGGCTCGTCGGACAGGTAGAGATACTATAATCGTTAAAAACAACGAAAAAGAGACTCCTTACGGTATGATGTTGTTTTTTAATCGAGATACCGACATCATCTCCAAACACCTCCCACAAGTATCGTTGATGCTCGACGAATAGCACACTATCAGCTTAAAATTCCCAGCTTGCCGATATTTTGAAGTTGGTGCCCGGCATAGGGTAGTTGAGCACTACGTCGTACTGTTGGTTGAAAATATTATTTACGTCGGCGTTTACGTATAGTTTACCCAGCCGCCCGAGTACAAAATTGTATCCTAACGAAATATCGTGTGTATACCAAGGCTCTACATAGTCGATATCGGGGCGGTTTGCCGCACCGTTGTAGCGTTCGCCTGTGTATATGACACAGTAATTGAACCGAAAGGCTTTGTAGTTGATATTGAATGCTATAGTAAAGCTGTGTAATGGAGCATAGGGAATGGATTTTTTGTAAACGGTCGATTCCTTGTCGGTAAAGTCTCTTGCATTCTGATACGAATAATTCGCCAATGCATTAATATACAGGTTTTTTGCGAGGCGAAAGTCGCCGTCGAACGATACGTCGACACCTGCGATTTTTACGAACCCGATATTTGTCATCGTCCACCGAAACGAGCTGCTTGTGGGCACTGCCACTATCTTGTCGGTAACCTCGTTGTAATAGGCATCGACGGCTATATTAAGGTTTCGGACTACCTTTCCTTGTTTTTTGAGGATATATTCGGCACCCAAATCTACCTGATTCACAAATTCGGGCTTCAGACGGGAGGCTCCGAGCATTGTGCCGACATAATACAAATCGTTGAAATTGGGCATACGGAAAGAACGCTTCACAAAGCTTCTCAAAGTAATGGGGAAGTAGTCGAACGGACTGTAAGTGGCTATCAACGAGGGAGAATACGCTTGGCGGTCGGGTGTGGCTGTGCCGTACCGTAGACTCTCGGTTATGAGATTTGCCATAAAAGCAGACTGTATCTTGAACCTTTTCAACCTCAGATTGCCCGAGACGGCAGCAAACAACGAATGACGCGATGGATAGACAAAACCGAGCATATCGGACGCCAGAAAATTGTATTGATAATCGACCGATAGCGAAAAGTCCAAAATCTTATTGACGGTATATCCTTGTGCAGCAGATAGATATAGCTCTTGCTGGCGATAGATGTTGTTGATATACATTGTGATGCTATCAGGCTGAATATAGTGCAGATAGTCGTTGGCATACTTGGCATTTACCAGAAAAGAGTATTTGCCGAACGATTGGCGAATAGACGACTGAACGAAGAAGTTGTTGTCCCACTGTCGGTCGTGATGTTCGAATAGGTTGCGGGCGATGTAGCCGGGCAGCCCCCGCTCCGAGTTGTAGTTGTATATCTGTGCCTTCCATTCGCCGCGAGGAGTGTAGCCGTAGAGCGTAGCCTCGGTGCGTAAAGCCCTGATGTCGGAGTTTGTACGCACGAGCGTGGTATCGTAGCGAGTAAAGGGATAACGCCCGTCGGCATACATATATTCTACTGATGTAGAGAGATTTATATTGCTTGTTAATTTCTGCTGCCACAGCAACGAAGGATTTACCAAGCCGAACGAACCTGTTTTTAGTCGAGCGTTGATATTGAATGTTTTATCTTCGGCGAAGACTGGGCGGCGTGTATTTAAATAGATTGTCCCTGCCGAACCGTAATCTTTTGCCGATTGCAAAAGCGACGATTTCTGCCCGTTGTAGATGGAAATACTCTCTATATTGTCGAGCGAAAATCGTCCTAAATCGACCTGTCCGTTCTGTGCATTTCCCATCTGTATGCCGTCGTAGAAAACACCCATCTGTTGCGTGCCCATAGAGCGTATGTTGATGGTTTTCAGTCCTCCTATGCCACCGTAGTCTTTTACCTGTACCCCCGAGAAATATCTGACGGCATCGGCAACCGATTGCGAATTAAGGCTTTGCAGTGTAATGCCCGATAGACGTCTTGGCGGGATTATTTCGGATATGTTTTTTTTGCCCACAATTTCGAACTCTTCGATATTGTAAGCCTGTGCCACTGTGTCTTTGATTGTGTCTTTTACTGTCTCTTGTGAAGAGATGGGAACAATAAAAGCTTGTAAAGCAATGATTATGATGATAATATGGTGCCTTTTCATAGTGAGTGAAAATACCGTATCCTTCGAATGTGGTAAGAAAGTCAAGTTATACGATTCATTATTAATGTTACACTATACATCATAATTTCATCATTTACAGAATGTGACAAAAAGCTCTTCGCCTACCTTTTCCACTTTGGCGAGTTTTTTGGAGGTCAGCCCTTTGATTGCCTTATCCCATTTTTTGTTCGACAGCTCGGTCTTGCCTTTCAACTCTTCGAGAAGTATCTTTTCGGCTTTTCGGAGCAGTTCGAAAACCGTCTTCTCTTCTTCGGCAAGCTCTATCGGTTTCTTCTCTGGCTTCATCTGTGGGAACAGCAGTACCTCCTGTATAGCCGCCTGTCCCGTCATCAGCATCACAAGTCTGTCCATACCTATGCCCATACCCGAAGTGGGTGGCATACCGTATTCGAGTGCACGGACAAAGTCCATATCTATAAACATAGCCTCGTCGTCGCCCTTCTCGGAGAGACGCAGCTGCTCTTGGAAACGTTCGAGCTGGTCGATGGGGTCGTTCAGTTCGCTGTAAGCATTGGCAAGCTCTTTGCCGTTTACCATCAACTCGAAACGCTCGGTCAGTTCGGGGTTCGAGCGGTGGCGTTTGCTCAGAGGCGACATTTCTATCGGGTAGTCGGTGATAAACGTCGGCTGAATGTACGAACCTTCGCATTTTTCGCCGAATATTTCGTCTATCAACTTACCTTTACCCATCGTGTCGTTGACCTCTATATTAAGTTTCTGAGCTATTTCACGTATCTGTTCTTCGGTCTTACCCATGAGGTCATAGCCGGTATGTTCCTTGATGGCATCGAGCATAGTTACTCGTTTAAATGGGGTTTTGAACGATATAATATTATCGCCTACTTTCAATTCGGTAGTGCCGTTTACGTCGAGGCATATCTTCTCTACCATCTTTTCGGTAAACTCCATCATCCAGTTGTAGTCCTTGTAGGCTACATATATCTCCATTGCGGTGAATTCGGGGTTGTGAGTGCGGTCCATTCCCTCGTTGCGGAAGTTTTTGGAGAACTCGTAGACACCCTCGAAGCCGCCTACAATGAGGCGTTTGAGATACAATTCATTGGCAATACGCAGGTAAAGAGGTATATCCAAAGCGTTGTGATGGGTTATAAAAGGACGGGCAGCTGCACCACCCGGTATTGGTTGCAATATAGGGGTCTCGACCTCGATATAATTCTGTGAATCGAAATACTCACGCATCGACCGGTAAATATTGGTGCGTTTGACGAAAATATCCTTTATTCCATCGTTGACTACGAGGTCTACATAACGCTGACGATAACGCTGTTCGGGATCGTCGAAAGCGTCGAACGCCTCATTGTCTTTGTATTTGACTATCGGCAGGGGGCGAATAGATTTACTGAGCACCGTAAGCTCTTGAGCGTGAACGGATATTTCGCCCATACGAGTACGGAATACGAAGCCTTTGATACCTATAAAATCGCCAATATCGAGCAGTTTTTTGAAAACTGTATTGTACATTTCGGGCTGCTCGGCAGTATTTATATCTTCGCCTGCGATATAGATTTGGATACGTCCCTTCGAGTCTTGCAGCTCCACAAACGACGCCTTACCCATAATGCGACGGCTCATAATACGCCCGGCCACACAGACTTGTCGTTTGGGTTCGAGGTTGTCGTCGAAATCGGCTCTTATATCTACCGAAAAAGCATTGGTAGGATATAGAGCGGCAGGATACGGGTCGATACCCATTTGTTGCAGTTGATGGCGACTATTGCGTCTAAAAATCTCCTGTTCAGACAGATGTTCCATTATAACACGATTATGTTTTTTGTTTGAATTATTACCGAAGTGCAAAGGTAATAAAAAAAGTAAGAGTTACTACTATGCTTGTATGCGAATAGTCTATAATTCAATCGCATAGAGTATAAAGATCGGCTCGCGGATTGATAAGCATTATAGGTACTTCGGTGGTTTTGAGTATTTTCCGTTCTTTGGGTCCGAATATCATATCGTCGAGTCCATACTGACGAGAAGCCGATACTATCACGAACGATACTCTGTCGGCAACGGCATTACGCACCGCTTCG
>CAJPNS010000054.1 GCA_905372135.1 Porphyromonadaceae bacterium
TATTTTATTTCCGCCCTACATTCCCACCCCTACCCCCCTAATCCCTAAAACCTAATACCCCGCTTCGACGTTTACACGTTTAAACACAAAAAATATTACCTTTGTCGCTCGGTTATGAGCAATAAAGAAAAAACAAAGTGGCAGGGACGTACCGGCGGCGGCAACCTCGGTCAGCGTCTGTTGATAGTACTACTGCGAGTAGTCCCTATAAGGCTGATATACTGCGTTTCGGCAGCGACGGTGCCGTTTTATATCATATTTGCATATAGTAGATACAGAGCTATATACCGATATTTCAGAGAGCAGTGGAGGCTCTCGCCTTGTGGGGCATTCTGCTGTGCATATCGCAATCACGTGATTTTCTCGCAGATAGTGGTAGATAGATTTGCCGTATTTGCCGGTAAAAAAGACATTTTCGATACCGAAATAGATGGTTTCGACATTTTCGACGAGCTAAACCGAGATAGCAAGGGATTCGTAATGGTCAGTTCGCATATCGGTAATTACGAAATAACGGGTTACGTACTGAAACCCGACAAAAAGAGGATCAACAGCCTCGTTTTCGCCTCAGAGACCGCTCTGGTAGCTCAAAACCGCTTCGCCATAATGGGCGACAACAATATAAATATAGTACCTGTTGCCGACGATATGTCGCACATATTCACCGTAAGCCACGCTCTGCAAGATGGGCAGATAGTATCGGCAGTAGCCGACCGTATCAACGGCTCCGACAAGCACATAAAATGTCGGCTGCTACAAGGAGAGGCTCTCTTTCCTGCGGGAATATTTACTCTGGCGGCAACGTTCGAAGTGGAGGTCGTAGCGGTATTTACGCTCAAGGTATCGCCCACAAAATATCGCACCCTGATACGTCGGCTCGAAATCGACTCCCCCGCAGACGGTACGGCGCTATCGAAGAGTCGGCGAGCTTCGCTACTCGTGGAAGCCTACGCTGTGGAGATGGAAAAAATATTGGCACAATACCCCGAGCAGTGGTTCAATTTCTACGATTTCTGGCTATGAGGTTTTGGCGGCAAAAACGATGATAATCAAGTATTTTGTTCGCTGCGACAGCGGTCGACAAAGTCCCATATCTCATCTGTCTTGTCGGGGAGAAACCAATGTATCGTAGGGTCGCCGTTGAACCACGAGAGTTGTTTCTTGGCATAATGGCGAGTATTTCGCTGAATAAGCTCTATAGCTCTATCGAGACTGTATTCGCCGTCGATATGCGAAAACATCTCTTTGTATCCGACTGTATTCAAGGCGTTAAGGTGTCGGCGGTCGTAGACCGATATAGCCTCTTGGTATAGCCCTTGCTCGATCATTTCGTTTACACGCCTGTTTATCCTTTCGTATAGCAATTCTCGAGGGAGGCAGACTCCTATTTTCACTATCTTAAACGATCGTTGTTTTACGCTGTTTGTGCGTATCTCGGAGAATCGACGCCCTGTCTGGTAGCACACTTCAAGAGCGTGCAGCATACGCTTCACGTTGCGTAAATCCACTTCGCCGTAATGCTGTGGGTCGACGAGCCTAAGACGTCGCCTTACCTCTTCTATACCGTGCTCTTCGTATATGCGGCGTACGTCGGTACGAATCTCGTCGTCGATAGCGGGTATGTCGTCGATACCCTTACAAACGGCATCGATATACAGCATCGAGCCGCCTACCATCAGCACACAGCCATTTGCCGCAATTTCTTGCTCTATCACAGGAATGGCATCCGCTTCGAATTGTCCGGCACTGTAATGCTCTTCTATCGACCGAGTAGCTATAAAGTGATGCCTTACCTTGCTAAGCTGCAATGCCGAGGGCGAAGCCACTCCGATACGGAGTTCTCGATATATCTGACGCGAATCGCACGAAACAATAGACGTCCCAAGCCGCAGGGCGACATCGATACTGAGGTCGGTCTTGCCCACGCCAGTAGGTCCAAGTATGACGAAAAGCGTATTCATAGTTAGAGTCGTAAGCAATAGATTGCGAGGTTGTTGTGCCGAGAAAAACATTTTTATCTGTTACCCTGCGTCGTCTGTTGTTTTTTTAGAAAAAATACGGCTGCCCTCAGAGGCTCCACTCGAAGCCCTCTTTGGTATCTTTTACCACGAATCCGTACGATGCCAATTCGTCTCTTATCCTATCGGACAGAGCCCAGTTTTTGCTTTGCTTAGCCTCCAATCGAAGCGATAATAGAAGGTCTACGGCTTTTTTGTAGCTATCGAGATACTTCGAGCTGCTCTGTTCGGTCTGCAAGCCGAGTATATCTATGTATGTGTCGAACAGCTTTTTAAGCGAATCGAGGTCTGCCTGCGATATTGTCGCCTTAGTGTCGTAGACTGTGTTTATTGCCTTAGCAGCGTCGAATAGATGCGATATTACTATCGGAGTATTGAGGTCGTCGTTCATAGCCTCGCGACACATCGTAGCCCAATCTTTCGTCTCTACCGAAGTTGTTACCGACGGAGTTATTTTCTGTAGTCGGTCGTATGCCTCTGTCAGTCGCGATAGTCCTTTCTGCGATGCTATAAGAGCCTCGTTCGAGAAGTCGACCGTACTGCGATAGTGTGCCTGTAAGATGAAAAATCTTATTGTCATCGGCGAATAGGCGCTGTCGAGCAGTTTGTGTGAGCCTGTGAAAAACTCTTCGAGTGTGATGAAGTTTCCCAACGACTTACCCATCTTCTGCCCATTGATAGTAATCATGTTGTTGTGTATCCAATATTTCACCGCCTGGTGTCCGACAGCGGCTACCGACTGGGCTATCTCGCATTCGTGGTGTGGAAATATAAGGTCCATACCGCCGCCGTGTATATCGAACTTCTCGCCGAGATACTTCTGACCCATAGCCGAGCATTCGAGGTGCCAGCCTGGGAAACCGTCGCTCCACTCAGAGTGCCAACGCATTATATGCTCAGCAGAGGCTTTTTTCCAAAGTGCAAAATCGACACTACGACGCTTCTCGCTCTGTCCGTCGAGGCTACGAGTATTCTCTACTATATCGTCTATATTTCTACCTGATAATATGCCGTAGCGGTGATGTTTATTGTATTTTTCGACGTCGAAATATACCGAGCCGCCGCTCTCGTAGGCAAAACCGCTCTCGAGTATCTTGCGTGCGTACTCTATCTGCTCGGGAATATGCCCCGACGCTCTCGGTTCGATCGATGGCGGCAATACGTTGAGAGCCTTCATAGCATCGTGGTATCTGAGGGTAAAATGCTGTACCACCTCCATCGGTTCGAGCTGCTCGAGACGTGCTTTTTTCTCTATCTTGTCTTCGCCGTCGTCGGCATCGTGTTCGAGATGACCCACATCGGTGATATTGCGTACGTATCTCACTTTATAACCGCTGTATTTCAGCCATCTGAAAAGTATATCGAATGTTATGGCAGGGCGTGCGTGTCCTAAGTGTGCATCGCCGTAGACAGTCGGTCCGCATACGTACATACCTACCATCGGCTCTTTTATCGGTACGAATAGCTCTTTTTTTCTACTAAGGGTATTGTGAATATATAGTTGATGCTCCATTTATAAAATCATTAAAAGTGTCTCTTCTTATTTTACGGCAAATCAATTCTTTTCGAGTCCGAAGGTAAAGCCTTGTCGAACACGCTCTATGAGTTCGGGAACGATATCTTGATACAATCCGCAGATACCGAAGTCTGCATAGCGGAAAATGTTTGCTTTCGGGTTTTGGTCTATTGCAACGATAATACCCGACTCTTTGATGCCTGCAATATGCTGTATTGCTCCGCTTATGCCGATAGCTACGTAGACCTTCGGACGAACGGTCTTGCCTGTCTGTCCTATCTGTCGTGCATATTCGGCGTATCCTTCGTCTACTACTACGCGGCTGCAAGCCCATTCGGCTTTCAGTCCTTGGTCTTTGAGGGCTTGTGCGAGTTCTTTGACGAGTTTGAGGTCGTCGCCTGTGGTGCCTCGTCCGCCTGCAACTATTACATCAGCTTCGAACAACGATGCCAGACCGCCCTCGCCACGAACTGTTTCGAGTATACTCGTGGCGTAAGTATCGGCATTAAGCGACGGGGTGAAGTCTATCACTTCGCCTGTACGTCCTTCTACACGTTCGGGGATGGCAAATGTGCCTGCACGTGCCGTCGATATTTGCGGGTATACGAACCCGAGTATCGTTGCCAACTTGCTTTCGCCGTATGTCGGTCGGCGGCTGTGCAGTATCGGGCGTATGATACGCTTGTTCTTTTTGTCGATGTAGTCGCCTATCTCGAGTCCCGTACAGTCGGCTGTAACTCCCGACCCTGTCTTCATACCGATACGGGGGGCGAGTTCGCGACCTGCCGTAGTGGCGGCAAAGAGTGTTATCTCGGGTTTGTATTGATGTATTATTTGTGTGATAATTTCTGCAAACGGCAGTATAAGGTACTCTTCGAGTTTGTCGTTCTCTACGATAATCACTTTGTCTGAGCCGTGTTCGAATAGCGTCGGAGCAAGCGGTCGTACGTTTTTACCGATAAGTACTGTGGTGATTTTGGTATCGCCTCCGAGTTGGTCTGCCAAGTGGCGTGCCGGCGTAAGCAGTTCTATCGAAGGGCGTGCTATTTTGCCGTTCACTACCTCTGCCCACGTAAGTATGCCTTTGTTGTCGCCTCTGAGGTCTACTGCCTCAAGCCCTGTGGTGTCCGCCTCTTTTTTGGCTTTCTCTACTTTTTTCTCCAGCTTGTTGCCTCCTTTTTTGATGTTATCCATAAGGGAGTCGACAAGTTGTTCTTCGTTCTGTCCGCTGCACATAACAATCGGCGGGCGGTCAGACTCTATATTCTCTACGCCTGCCACGATAGTGGGCGAGCCGTTGATACCGATGTGTTGTTGGGCTTCGGCAGACATACCGATGTCGTCGACAGTCTTCATATTTATTGTAGTTCTTCGTGCTTTGATGGCTCCGATAAGCGACGGTTTACGCGGTTTGATACCTGTCGGGGTAAACGATATAACGCACGGCATCGGCAGTTTTAGCATCTGGTATCCCCCTTCGATTATACGGCGTGCAGTGATAGTACCATCGTCGTTCGGTTCGATGCGTTCTACAAATGTAGCCTGCGGTATACCGAGAGCTTCGGCTACCTGCGACGGCACGTGAGCGGTGTCGCCGTCGGAGGTCTGTCTGCCTGCAAATATTACGAATGGTTCTTTGGAGTCTTTCGAGAAACCCATACTACGTAGCATAGTCGATATAGCAAGCCCTGTGGCGTAGGTGTCCGAGCCGCCGAGTTTACGGTCGCTAAGCAGATATGCTTCGTCGTAGCCCATAGAGATAGCCGTACGTAGAGCCGTCTCGAAAGAGGCAGGTCCCATCGAGCATACTATCATACGGGCATCGGGGTATTTTTTCTTCAACTGTAAGCCTGCTTCCAGACCAAATTGACAGTCGATATTGATGATTGATTTTGCTTTGGTTCTGTCCATCAGTCCGTCGTCGCCCATTCTCATCTCCGAGGGCAGAGGGACTTGTTTTATTAACGATATTATAGTAAGTGCCATATTGTATTTTCTTTATTCTTTTAGTGATAATAAATTAAAAATGAGAGTTACATATATTTATAATCGGGTCCGTTGCCTCCGTTCGGTACGTTCCAGGTGATGGCGGCGTGCGGTTCTTTGATGTCGCAGCTTTTGCAGTGCAGACAGTTTTCGTTATGAATACGTATCTCTTTTTTGCCTGTCGTCTTGTCGGTGTGTATTTCGAATACTTCGCCCGGGCAGAAATATTGGCACGGAGCATCGTACTTTTTGATGTTTATATCGCGAAACTCTTTTTCGTTGTTGATATGCAGGTGGATACGTTGTTCTTCGTCGTGTTGTGTGCCCGAATAATATACGTCGTCCACTTTGCTGCGATTGTAAGGCTTGTCTATGTCGTACGACGCCCATTTGTCTTTGAACAGCGGTTTCTTGGCGTTGTCGACCGTCTTTGTCGAACGATAATCGTTGTGCGTAGCGAGTTTGCCTGCAAAACCTGCGCCACCCGTAATAAGCTGTGTGCCAAAGTTGAACATTCCTACTAAGGTTCCTTTCGTAAATCCTTGGCGGAAGTTGCGGCACTTGTACATCTCTTTGTAGATGGGGCTCTGCTGTACGTATTGTTCGTAGTTTTTGAGCGTATTTTTCGAGAAATCGTTTTTGACGAAAGCATCGTAAGCAGCTTTGGCAGCCGACATACCCGAATATATCGATAGGTGGATACCTTTCAGTGCGGGCATAGCGAGGAATCCTGCCGAGTCGCCCACTATCATTGCGTTGTTGAGGAAATATTTCGTCAGAGAGTAATATCCGCCTTCGGGCAGTGTCTTGGCTCCGTATTCGAGTATTTTACCCTCTTTGACGAACTTCTCTACAAACGGGTGTGTCTTCCATATCTGGAAGGCATGGTATATGTCGTATGTCGGGTCGGTAAAATCGAGTCCGAGTACCAGACCGACGGCTACTTTATTGTCTTTCAGTCCATAAATAAAGCCCCCGCCGAATACATTGTCGTTCATAGCAGGGAATCCCATAGTGTGATATACCTCGCCTGCTTTGATAGTGCCTTCGGGTACACTAAACAACTCCTTGACACCCAATGAGTATATCTGTGGATTTCTGCCCTGTTGCAGGTTTTTCTTCTCTATGAGTTTTTTTGCCAAACTACCGCGAGTACCTTCGGCAAATATTGTGATAGAGGCTTCTACACGAGTGCCTTCTACAAAGTTTTCGAGCTTATTGCCATCGTGGTCTATGCCTGTGTCGATACATTTTGCTCCGGCGACATTGCCTTTCTCGTCGTACAATATATCGCTCATCGAGAATCCGGGGTAGATGTCCACTCCCTTCTCGGTTGCTTTGGCTGCGAGGTATCGGCATATCTCGCCGAGCGATGCACAGTAGTTACCGCTATTGCCCATATAAGGCGGATGAAACGGTACTTTGAGAGAACTCTTTTCGTTTTGTAGAAAATACATCTCATCCGATGCCACTTTGCTGTCGAAAGGTATTTCATCGAAGTTTACGTCGGGGAGTAAGTCTCTGAATGCCTGTGGTTTGATTACTGCTCCCGACAGTATGTGCGACCCTACCGACTGACCTTTGTCCACAACGATAATTTGTTTCTCTATGCCGTTGGTTTTCAGTAAATCAGCCAGATGTATGGCGGTAGCCAGCCCCGATGGTCCGGCTCCGATGATTAAAACATCAGTTTTTACGGTATTGTTCATTTATTTTAAGATTTTATTTTTAGTTATTTTTGGATTAATAATTTTCTATTTTATTGCCTTAAAGCTCATATCGAGACTTTTGATGGAGTGTGTCAGAGCTCCGACCGATATGTAGTCGACGCCTGCCAATGCGTATTCTCTGATTGTCGTTTCGGTGATACCGCCCGACGACTCTGTCTCGAACCTGCCTCCGATGATTTCTACCGCTTTACGTGTGTCGGCTACCGAGAAATTGTCGAGCATAATGCGATTGACATTGCCTGAGGCAAGTACCTCGTTAAGTTCGTCGAAATTGCGGACTTCTATCTCTATTTTTAAATTTTTATTGTTGTCTTTCAGGTATTTGTTGGCTCTGTCTATCGCTTGCGATATACCTCCTGCAAAGTCTATATGGTTGTCTTTGAGCAGTATCATATCGTACAAGCCTATCCTGTGGTTGCAGCCGCCACCGATCAGTACAGCCTCTTTCTCGAGCATACGCAGTCCGGGAGTGGTCTTACGAGTATCGAGTATTCGTGTCCGAGTGCCTTCGAGCAGTTTTACGTACTCACGTGTTCGTGTGGCTATTCCGCTCATTCTCTGCATTATATTGAGCATCAGACGTTCGGTTTGCAGCAACGACCGTACTTTACCCTCTACCTCGAAGGCGATGTCTTGCGGTTTTACCTCGTCGCCGTCGTGCATGTATTGCGTTATGCGGAGTTCGTTGTCGAATATCTCAAACACTTTTTTGGCTACCTCGATGCCCGTTATTATGCCTGTGTCTTTGACTATTAGCCTCGAGCGTCCTATGGCATCCGCCGGGATACAGCAGAGCGTAGTATGGTCTCCATCACCTATATCTTCTGCCAACCAGTGTTTTATATCTTGTTCGAGCATCTTTTATCGGAGCTATTAAATTATTACTTACCGAATATTATTTTATAATCGATTGTTTATAACCTTTCTATACTTACATTGTTGTTCCTCAGACGATAAATAAAGCAACCCGTATTGAGGAAGGCATTATTTTGTTTCGTGAAGTTGAATGTAGACTGCTGCAAAGCAATATCTTGCGGGAAGATGAGTTGTTTGTTGGGTTGCAGAGCCTTACAGAAATATAGAGTAATATCGTACCCGAGCAGGTCGTAGTTCGGCGTGGATTGAGCCTTGCTGCGAGTCGGAAAATAGTTGTTGTACGACGATATGTATTTGTTTGTGGGAGCGGTATTAAAGAGTGAATAGGAAACAAAGTCTTTGTTTTTTAGCGACTTGTCTTTCTGTGCGTAATCGAAGATATTGTGCTCGGTTACAAAAGTAATGTTTCGTGTGTTGTTGTCGAACATATCGATAAGCTCCTGAAAATCACTTGTCTGGCACTGTCTTATTACTATAAGGTTATGTTTGTTATTGTTTGCGATAGAAGCTATTTTGTCTTTCGATATATCGTTGATATTCAGCCTTACATACCGTACCGATTTTGATTTCATTAGTCGTTCGAGCTGCTCGGGTAGTGTGTAAAAAGACTGCTCATTCTCCTCGTTAGAGAAGTACACCATATATATGTTGTTGTCTTTGAATTTGTTGAAGATATTTGCAGCCACTATCTTGTCTAAGTCGTTAGGTACGGGGTTGAATTGATATTGCTGTGCATATCGGTCGGAATTGCTTATGTGAGAGGTGAACGGTACTACCTGCACGATATTATTTTTTTTCGCAAAACTTGCTACCTGAGTGATTTGTTCGGGATAGGCGGGTCCTATAATGAGGTCAATGTCTTTGGGTAGTTTACTTTTTACTATCTCTTGTGTTTTCGATGTCCCGAGCTGAGTATCGAAGGTATATACCTCCAGCGAAATCCCACTTGTTTTGATGTCTTCCATTGCTATGAGCGAACCTCTATAGAAGTCGATGAAACGTTCAATATTGACGTTTCGCTCTTTTTCACCTATCGAGAAGGGCAGTAGGTAGGCTATCTTGTAAGTTCGTGTATTGTCGTCGGTTGTGTTGCCGAGTGTTTTTTCCGCAGATGCTATGAATATGGTATCTCCGTATTTTAGCCCTTCGGTCTGTAGGCGAGGATTGCGGCGAAATAGGTCTTCTTTGCTGATATTGTATTGTTTACATATACCGTATATAGTCTCTTTGGGCTGCACTAAATGATATAGTTCGTTTCCCGAAGTTTTGGGAATATTTTTCTCGTCGATGGGTATCTGCAAAATATCGCCTTTTTTGATGCCGTCTTGTGCGTACGGATTAGCTTCTATAATCTCGTTGATAGAGACACCGAATTGTCTGCTAATACTATACAAAGTCTCTTTTTTGTTTTTTACCTCGTAGGTAACATACTTTTTCTTGCCATTTCGATTGCTTGTATTCGACGTGGGAGGCGATTGAGTATCATTTATTTGATTCATAACCCGCTCTTGCTCTTGACCTTTGGTCATATTCGATATAGGAATCTTGAGAGTCTGCCCTATTTTGATGGTATTACCTTGTATTTCGGGGTTCATACCGACGATATCGCTTTGTTCGACTCCATACATTTTACTGATGGAATACAGAGTTTGTTTTGCTAATACCTTGTGTTCTATTACCTTTTTCTGAGAACTGCTTTTTTGCGTAGACTTACCGCTATTTCCGTTGTTTACAGGTATATACAGAGTCTGTCCTGCTTTTATAGCTTCGGTGATACCCGGATTTGCCTTGTATATGTCTGCTTGCAATACATTGAATTTCTTGCTTATACGATATAGTCCTTCGCTTGCCTCTACCGTATATACATAGTATTCCACTCCGTTGATATTCTGTATAGGGTAGTTTTGGGCAGTACTTATTATACTTATCAAGAAAGATATCGTTATGTATGTCAATTTTTTCATAAATGTCTTTTATTAAATAATTTGTTGATAGATAGTGTCATTGTTTTATAGCTACGATAGTTGTAAAGAAAGAGCTTTCATAGTATTTGCGGGCGATTTCCTTTTGTAGAGGATATCGTAGACGGCATCGGCTATCGGAATATTCACTTGGAAATCTTCGTTTATCTCGTTGATACACTTGGTGGCATAGTATCCTTCGGCTATCATCTCCATCTCCATTTGAGCTGTTTTTACCGAATATCCTTTGCCTACCATCGTACCAAAAGTACGGTTGCGGCTGAAACGCGAATATGCCGTAACGAGCAAGTCGCCCAAATATACGCTCTCTTGCAAGTCGCGATGATGAGGGACGGCTGCATTGCAGAAGCGATTCATCTCTTGTATAGCATTGGAAATCAGTACTGCTTGAAAGTTGTCGCCATACTTGAGTCCGTGACAGATTCCTACTGCTATGGCATAAATATTTTTCATCACCGACGACAATTCTATACCGTTAACATCTTCGCTTACATAAGTTTGCGTATAGCTATTGGTCATCATAGAGGCAATCTGTTTGGCGAGCTCGCGATTTTTACAGCCGATGGTAAGATACGACATACGTTCGAGCGCCACCTCTTCTGCGTGGCAAGGACCCGACAGTACCGCTATTTGCTCCATTGGTACGTTGTAGTGAGTATTGAAATATTCCGACAGTATCATATTTTCGTCGGGGACAATACCTTTTACTGCCGATACTATAATTTTTGAGTCTAACCTCATTTTGAGCCTCTTAAGCTGTGCCTTCAGATACGGCGACGGTATGGCAACAAACAGCATATCGGAGTTTTTTACTACGGTATTGATTTTCGATGAAAAATTAATCTTATTTACATCGAAATTGATGCCTGTAAGATAGTTGGGGTTTCGTCCCAGCGATTTGAACTGCTCTATCTTATCATCGTTTCTGATGTACCAGCCTATCTCTTCTACGTTGGCAAGCAGCATTTTAGCTATAGCTGTTGCCCAACTGCCTCCTCCCAATACGGCTACTTTCATCTTTACACCTTTTTTGCTATTTTGAATAGTTCCTTTTTAGACAGCAAATTTACAATATATATTTCAAATGGATATATCTCTGCTAATCGAATTTAAATAAAACGCTACCGTTTTTTGAAAAATAGTTTTACGTTAGCCGCATCGGGCTTAAGTCTTGTCCCTTTACACATAGGACACAGAGTAAGAGCTCTGTAACGCGCCATTATCACTCGGTATTGTATCTTATACTGTTGGCTTTCGACGAAATCGAAATATTGATTGATACCGCCGAAATATTGGTTGCCTTCCCAGAGCATATTTACTTGTTTGTCTGTGAGTTCGCAGTATGGTTTGTGTATGGGGAAACCGCATTTCTCGGCGTTTAGTATCAGAGCCTGCTTCCATTCTTTGCCGCTCTCGCCTTTCCAGCACGATACGGCATCTTGATAGATACTCAGACTTTTGTCGGGTACTACCAAATCGGGCGAAATACCTATCGTTTTGCCGAACCCCTCGCACTTGGGGCAAGCCCCCGCCGGACTATTGAAACTGAACATCTCTACAGACGGCTCTCTAAAGGTTGTACCGTCGGCTTCGAATGCTTGCGAGAAGGTCTTGCTATGTGCCGTACCGTCGGTAAAATATACTACCTCGCACGTATCGTGCCCCTCGAAGAAAGCCACCTGTACGGAGTCTGCAAGTCGGTTTTCGGTCTCTTTGCGTTTGTCGTTTTTTATGCGGTCTATCAGCAGTTTAGGCGTCTCTTTGTATGCCTTTTTATCTTCGAGAAAGGTATTGATTCTTACTGCCGTGCCATCTATAAAAACACGACTGAATCCTTGTTGCTGAGATACTTGCAGATATTCGTCGATAGTACGCCCTTCGCTTAATATTATCGGCGAGAGCAGATATACTTCCGTATCGGGCGGTAAACCAATAATGAAATCGATGACATATTTGATATTGTGGCGCTGAACGATACACCCCGACACAGGCGATACCGTTTTGCCGATGCGGGCAAACAGAAGTTTGAGGTACTCGTAAATCTCTGTGGAGGTGCCTACCGTCGAACGCGGGTTGTTGCTGATAACCTTTTGTTCGATGGCGATTGCCGGCGGCAGACCGTTGATGTAGTCGACCTCAGGCTTGTTCATCCTTCCAAGGAACTGCCTAATATACGCCGAGAGGCTCTCGACATAGCGGCGTTGTCCCTCTGCAAACAGCGTATCGAATGCCAACGACGACTTGCCGCTACCCGATAGTCCGCTGATGGTGATAAATTTATTGTGCGGAATATCGACGTTTACGTTTTTGAGGTTGTGTGTACGTGCGTTGCGTATTTCTATCTTGGTGTCTGACATCGATGTTGCTTAGAATTTTGTTTTGCAAAGGTAATATTTTTTGTGTTGAATCGTGTAAACGTGTAAGCGTTTAATCGTTCAATTGTTGAAGCGAGCGGGGCGGAAATAAAAAAGGGGCGAAAGATTTTTCGCCCCTACGTCGTGTATTGAATGTTTGTCTTGGGCGTTGCCCAAACCCACTTACTTTTTTGTCTTAACACAAAAAAGTAAGCAAAAAAGGTCAAGGCTCGACGCACCAAGCCGACCCGCTATGTGTGCTCGTTCGCTGAACGTCGAAAACTCGCCTTCGGCTCAGACAGTTCGACGT
>CAJPNS010000055.1 GCA_905372135.1 Porphyromonadaceae bacterium
ACTAATACTAATATTAAATTCTTTCTATTCATAGTTGTTTCTAAGTGGTTTAAGTGTAATTAAAAATATTGTTTACATCACTAATAACGATATTTCGTTCCGTTTATTGTGTTAAACCGACGGCAAAAGTAATACTTTTTCTTGTTAATACGACATTTTGCGACTAAAAAAGACAATAAATTAACCTATTTAACATTTTTACTATCCGTATGAAAAACCGCATTAACAATTAAGAGATATAGACATCGTTGCTGTTTTTTACCTTATCCGCTATGCTATTAGAGGCAAAAAGATTAAATTTGCGACATTATTTTATTATATTTGAAGCTATGTTATTTATAAACGGTACAATAAATTCGGGCTCTGGTTTCCGCAGAGCCGACCTCCGCATAAAAGATGGTAAAATACAACAGATAGGCATATTACAGCCCGATGATAGCGAAGAGGTGATAGATATCGCGGGTAAGATATTACTTCCCGGCTTCGTCGATGTGCACGTGCATTTCAGAGAACCGGGCTTCGGCTATAAAGAGACTATCGAGAGTGGCAGTAAGGCAGCTGCCGCGGGCGGATACACTGCCGTATGCACTATGCCCAACCTCGCACCGCCCCCCGACAGTGTCGCTAATATAAATATCCAAAAGGAGATAATCGCAAAGAGTGCTGTGGTGAAGGTATATCCGCTTGCTACTATCACCGTAGGTCAGAAAGGTGGCGGTAGTCTTATAGACTTCGATAGTATGAAGCAAGAAGTAGCTTTCTCCGACGACGGAAGAGGCGTACAGAGTCGCGAGATGATGGCAGAGGCGATGAAAACGGTAGCTGCGTTCGATGGTATCATAGTGGCTCACTGCGAAGTAGACGAACTCGTGAAAGGAGGCTATATCCACGACGGAGAGTATTGCAGTAGGCACGGTCACAAAGGTATATGTTCTCGTAGCGAGTGGGAACAGGTAGCTCGCGACGTAGAGCTCGCAAAGGCTACCGGCTGCCGATATCACGTATGCCACGTATCTACGAAAGAGAGTATCGATATCATACGCAAGGCTAAAGCCGAAGGCGTACGAGTAACCTGCGAGACGGCACCGCATTATCTTATCTTATCGGACTTAGACCTCGAGGAAGATGGGCGTTTCAAGATGAATCCTCCTATACGAAGCGTAGAAGATAGAGAGGCTCTAAGAGTAGGGCTCATAGACGGCACTATCGACGTCATAGCCACAGACCACGCTCCGCACTCTGCAGAAGAGAAGTCGCGAGGACTGGCTCGAAGTGCTTTTGGCATCGTAGGACTCGAGACTGCCTTTTCGCTTATTTACACCCATTTGGTCGAGAAGGGAATCATCTCTTGGGAGCTACTTATAAAGGCTATGTCTATCAACCCGAGGCAGATATTCCGACTTGGCGGAGGACTTGCAGAAGGTGCTCCTGCCGATATTACTGTCATAGACCCTGCGGCGAAATGGACTATATGCCCCGACAAATTCGTTTCGAAAGGCAAAGCCACTCCCTTTGCCGACTGGGAGGTCGACGGCAAGGTAGAGATGACTTTTGTCGACGGCAAAAGGGTATTCTGATGCCTAAGTACTCGGATTCGTGGCGTTGTATGGGGTCACTTACACGACAAAACAATTCGGTATATCGATAAATAGCATTCTTACAAAGCTATAATATTTTTTTCTATCGCTACCGATGTGCCTTAAACAAAAGAGGCTACCTGAATTATTCAGCCAGCCTCTCATTAATTAAAATTCTATATTTATATTACTTCGTATTTTGATCCTATCTTATTACAATAAGTCTGTCCGTCCTTTCTGCTCCTCTATTACGACTTTTGCCAGCGACGATGATACTTCGGCATAGTGCGAGAACTCCATAGAGCTTGTTGCCCTACCCGAAGTAATGGTACGCAATGCTGTTACATAGCCGAAAAGCTCTGCCAAAGGCACTTTTGCTTTCACTATTCTGGCACCGGTACGCGAAGAGTCCATTCCCTCCACGTTGCCTCTACGTTTGTTGAGGTCGCCTATGACGTCGCCCATACTCTCTTCGGGTGTTACCACTTCGAGCTTCATTATGGGTTCCATAAGCACGGGTTTAGCCTTGGCACAAGCACTCTTGAATGCCAACTGAGCACATATTTCGAACGACAACTGGTCGGAGTCTACAGCGTGGAAACTGCCGTCTACCAGAGTTACTTTGAGCGTATCGACTGGGAAGCCTGCCAGAACACCATTCTTCATAGCAGCTTGGAATCCCTTCTGTACCGACGGGATATACTCTTTGGGGATATTACCGCCTTTCACCTCGTCGATAAACTGCAACGAACCTTCGAAGCCTTCGTCTACGGGACCTACTTTTACGATAATATCTGCGAATTTACCGCGACCACCGGTCTGTTTCTTGTACACCTCACGTGTCTCAACCTCTTTGGTAATAGCCTCTTTGTATGTAACCTGCGGTTTACCTTGGTTGCACTCTACCTTAAATTCGCGTTTGAGGCGGTCGATGATGATTTCCAGATGGAGCTCACCCATACCCGATATTATCGTCTGACCCGTCTGTTCGTCGGTTCTAACGGTGAATGTCGGGTCTTCTTCGGCAAGTTTGCCGAGTCCCACTCCGAGTTTATCGAGGTCTGCCTGTGTCTTAGGCTCTACGGCAATACCTATTACGGGGTCGGGGAAGTCCATACTTTCGAGAGCTATCGGGTGGTTTTCGCTGCAGAGCGTATCACCCGTACGAATATCTTTGAAGCCTACTCCTGCACCTATATCGCCCGCACTGATGTAATCCACGGGGTTCTGTTTGTTGGAGTGCATCTGGAATATTCTCGATATTCTCTCTTTTTTGCCCGAACGCACATTGTATACATACGAGCCTGCCTCCAATTTACCCGAATATACGCGGAAGAAACAGAGGCGTCCTACGTATGGGTCGGTAGCTATTTTGAACGCCAGAGCACACAGCGGTTCGCTTTCGTCGGGTCGGCGTTGTAGCTTTTTCTCTTCGTTGTCGGGGTCTGTACCTTCGATAAATTCCGTATCGAGCGGAGAAGGAAGATATGAACAAACAGCGTCGAGCAGAGGCTGCACACCTTTGTTTTTGAACGAACTGCCACAGATAATCGGATTTATCTCCATAGCAATAGTAGCCTTACGGATAGCGGCACGTATCTCGTCTTCGGTGATAGTTTCGGGGTGGTCGAAATATTTTTCCATCAAATGATCGTCGAACGAAGCCAGAGTTTCGAGCATTTTGTCTCTCCATTCGGCAGCTCCTGCCTGATAATCGGCAGGGATATCCTCTATCTGATAATTGGCACCGATAGTCTCGTCTCTCCAATAGAGTGCTTTCATCGTTACCAAGTCTATGATACCTTTGAAGTTCTCTTCGGCTCCGATAGGTATCTGTATGGGGCATGGATTGGCTCCGAGCACATCTCTTATCTGTGTTACCACTTCGAAAAAGTTTGCTCCCGAGCGGTCCATCTTGTTTACATAACCTATACGCGGCACATTGTATTTATCTGCCTGACGCCACACCGTCTCCGACTGCGGCTCTACGCCTCCTACGGCACAGAAAGTAGCCACTGCACCATCGAGGATTCGCAACGAGCGCTCGACCTCTACGGTGAAGTCTACGTGTCCCGGGGTATCGATAAGGTTGATTTTATACTCTTGTCCTTTGTATTTCCAACGCGTAGTAGTAGCAGCCGAGGTGATAGTGATACCGCGTTCCTGCTCTTGTTCCATCCAGTCCATTGTGGCGGCACCGTCGTGAACTTCACCTATTTTATGCGTAAGACCCGTATAAAACAGTATACGTTCGGATGTCGTAGTTTTACCGGCATCGATGTGAGCCATAATACCGATATTTCTCGTAAAAGATAAATTTTGTTTTGCCATTATTTTATAATCCCTTTATTTTCTATTGTTTATCTGTGAGTTGTTTTTCGTAAAAAAAAGTGTGCAAAGTTATGAAAAAAAAACGACATAGCAGACAATAATCTATAAGTTTATAATCAAATACGTGTAAAATTTCTCTCGGACAGTGCCAAAATACACGAAAAAAGAGAGCAGTCTCTTTGTGAGACTACCCTCTTTATTAGAGCAATAAAATATTATCTGACTTCGATATTTTATTTTTTTACTATTCTGTGAGTGCTTACACCTGTTGCTGTCTGTACTCTTACCAAGTAGTTGCCTGCTGCAAGCGAAGCAAGGTCGATAGCATTGGCGTTAGCTATGCGAGCTACTTCTACTCCGTACATATTGTATACTCTGATATAGATAACGTCTTCTTGAGCTTCTACATTGAGTATGTCTACAACAGGATTCGGGTAAACCTTAGTAGCCGTAGCCGAAACGTTTTCGATATCGGTCATCGAAGGGAATTCGGCTTCGATGAGTACGTCGGCATTTACGGTATGAGAATAGCCGTTTGTGCTAACATCAACTCCGTTTACTTTGAGGCTCTTCACAGTGTAACCCGGGTTTGTGGAAACAGATATGTTGATAATGGTACCTTGTGCTACGCTATCGCCGCTTGCTATAACATCCGAACCGCTTACTACTTTAATAACACCACCTTCCATATTGGCGTCGTAGCTTACTTTGAACTTGGTTACAGCAGGTATATGGCTGATAAATGCTTCTACTGTAACAGCTTCGGTAACGGTGAATGTACCGTTGTTTGCTACTTTTACGTTACCTACCTTGATGCTGTCGAGTCTGTAGCCTGTGTTTGCAGTAGCCGATACTGCGAGAGTTGTACCTTCTAATATAGGCGAGCCTGTTGCTATTACGTTAGATCCTTCTTTTACTTCGAGTGTACCGTTTGCAGGTTGATTGATTGTTATTACAAACGACGGTATCTGGCTTATAAATGCTTCTACCGTAACAGCTTCGGTAACGGTGAATGTACTATTGTTTGCAATTTTTACGTTACCTACCTTGATGCTATCGATTCTGTAGCCTTGATCTGCGGTAGCCGATACTGTAAGAACCGTACCTTCTGCTATCTGGTCGCCTGATGTTATTGGGGCAATACCGTTTTTCACTTCCAATGTACCATTTGCAGGATTAGCAAAAGTGATAGCGTATGTCGGTATCGGAGAGATAACTGCTTCTACAGTAACTGCTTCGGTAACGGTGAATGTACCGTCGGCAGCTACTTTTTTGGTGCCTGCCTTGATGCTGTCGACTCTATAACCTGCATTTGCTGTAGCTGTTGCAGTAAGAATTGTACCGTGTTCTATCATATCACTATTATGTACGGTGTCGGTGCCATTAAGAACTACCAATGTACCGTTTGTGGCAGGAGTGATTGTGATAGCATAAGTTTTTTTCTTGAATGTAGCTGTGATAGTTGTAGCAGCAGTTACGTTTACGTTACCGCCAACGATATCGTTGCCGTTAGCTTTGAGTTCGTCGACTTCGTAACCTTCGTCTCCTGTAGCATTTACGGTAAGAACCGTACCGTGTTCTATCATATCGTTGTCATGTACGGTGTCGGTGCCGTTGAGCACTACCAATGTGCCGTTTGTGGGGGCGGTAATGGTGATAGCGTATTTTACTTTGCTGATAAATGCTTCTACCGTAACAGCTTCGGTAACGGTGAATGTACCGTTGTTTGCTACTTTTACGTTACCTACCTTGATGCTGTCGACCTGATAGTCGGGGTTGGCTGTAGCGTTTACGGTAAGAACGGTTTCGTCGTCTACCGGTGTGCCTGTCGGTACGTTTACACCAGCATTGGTTACAGTCAATGTACCATTGACAGCAGGAGTGATAGTGATAACATGCTGACCGTCGCCTACTACTTTGAAGTCGCTCCACACTGCGGCTGCTTTGTATGCAGCTTTTGCAGCCTGAGGTACTATAAGCTTAATGCCGCTCAAAGTTAAACCTTCGAACACGTTGGCATTAACAACATAAGGAGTAGCAGCACTCAATTTGATGGAAGTAATACCCGTACAACCGTCAAAAGCGTGGTCGGCGATAGATTCTACCGTGTAGTTTACACTGTTATGTGCTACTGTAGTAGGAATAACAATGTCGCCTGAAGGAGACGTTGTGTAGTAAGGAGATGTTGCATTCTCCGGTACCACGGATACTTTGTGATTTACAGTATCGGTAATCTTGTAATACAAATTGCCTTCCTGAAAGGTTGTGACTTGTGCTACTGCCGTAACACTTGCAAAGAGCCCTACGAATAGAGCCAAAACAATCTTGTTTAATTTGTTCATTTTTAAAACTCTTTTTTAATTATACAATAAAATGGTTTTCTATATTGGTTGTGATATAGGGTACAAAGGTATAAAAAAATATTTATTTTTAATCATAAATTGATTTTTATTCTTCGGTCTCTTGTCCGAGTATCTCTTCGCTGCGGCTCTTCCACGGACGTTCGCCCAGTATCGCTTTGACGTCGTCGGCAAAGAGCACCTCCCGCTCTATGAGTATCTCGGCAATCTGCTTCACCTGCTCGGCGTGCTCGGTCAGTATAGATACCGCCCGCTCGAACTGTTCGTTCATAAGGGTTTTTACCTCTTTGTCGATATTCTGGCTTGTTGTCTCCGAGTATGGCTTGGTGAAACTGTATTCGTATTGTCCCGACGAGTCGTAGTAGCTGACGTTGGGTAGGTTGTCGCTCATACCGTAGAATGCGACCATAGCGTAAACCTGTTTGGTGGCACGCTCCAAGTCGTTCAATGCTCCTGTGGATGCGGCGTCGAAGAATACCTTCTCGGCAGCTCGTCCACCGAGAAGCGAGCAGACCTCGTCGAGGATATGCTCACGTGTGGTGAGCTGACGCTCTTCGGGCAGATACCAAGCTGCTCCCAGAGCCATTCCTCGCGGAACGATTGTTACCTTCACCAACGGGTTGCCGTGCTCCACCAGCCAGCTGATGGTAGCGTGTCCTGCCTCGTGGTAGGCGATGGAACGTTTCTCTTCGAGGGTCATTATCTTGTTTTTCTTCTCCAAGCCGCCTATTATCCTGTCGACAGCATCGAGGAAGTCCTGCTTGCCGACGGAAGAGCGGTTTTTGCGTGCGGCTATAAGTGCTGCCTCGTTGCACACGTTGGCGATGTCGGCACCCGAGAATCCGGGTGTCTGCCTTGCAAGAAAGTCTTTGTCGAGGTCTTGGTCGAGTTTAAGAGGACGCAGGTGTACTTCGAATATCTCTTTTCGTTCGTGTACGTCGGGCAAATCGACGTGTATCTGTCTGTCGAAGCGTCCTGCCCGTAGCAATGCCTTGTCGAGAATATCTGCTCTGTTGGTGGCAGCGAGTATGATGATACCCGAATTGGTGCCGAAGCCATCCATCTCGGTGAGCAGCTGGTTGAGGGTGTTTTCGCGTTCGTCGTTGACGTTCATATTGGGGTTTCTGCCTCTGGCACGTCCTACGGCGTCTATCTCATCGATGAAGATGATACACGGAGCACTTGCCTTTGCCCTCTGGAAGAGGTCGCGTACGCGGCTTGCTCCTACACCGACGAACATCTCTACGAAGTCGCTGCCTGCAAGAGAAAAGAACGGCACTTCGGCTTCGCCTGCCACTGCCTTTGCCAGCAGTGTTTTACCTGTCCCCGGAGGACCGACGAGCAAAGCTCCCTTGGGTATCTTGCCGCCAAGTTCGGTGTATTTCTTCGGGTTCTTCAGGAATGAGACAATCTCCTGTACCTCCTCTTTTGCTCCCTCGAGACCGGCAACGTCTTTGAACGTGATTTTGATACCGTTCTTTTTGTCGAAAAGCTGAGCCTTGCTCTTACCTACCGAGAAGATGCCTCCGCCTGCACCACCCATACGACGGTTGAGGAAGAAAAACAGTCCGATGATAAACAGAAAAGGTACGATATTCCACAGTATGAAGCTTAGATAGTTTCTGCCCTCTTTGTAGGTTACCTCGCCTGTATATATGCCTCTGGTTCGGAGGTCTGCCAGCTGTTTCTCCATCTCGGCTATCGAGCCGAAGTTGGCTTTGATACGGACGGTCTTTTGTCCCTTGTAGTCTATCTTTTTATCGAAAAGAGTGGCGGCACAGGCGGTATCTACCTCTGCTTCGATAGAGCCTGCCGTCTTGTCGATAGTGATTTTTTTTGTGCAATTGTCTGCCAAAACGTTCTGAAACTTCGATATCGGCACCTCACGCGACATCTGAGAATTGTCGTTGAGAAAATACGATGCTATAAAAAACAGTGCAATAGCCAGATATATCCAATAGAAATTGAACTTCGGCTTGAACGGTTTTTGTGGATTATTGGGTTTGTTTTGTGTGTTTGTTTCGTTCATTGTTATATTTCGGTATACTACTTTTATGAAGTTGCAAAGGTAATCATTTTTAAATAAAGACATAACCACAGCCCGATAAGGCAACGGCAAATTACGAAGCGAAGGCTATTGCAGTTGACGTCGAATAGCCCCTAAGTATAGAGAGATAGTCTTTTATTATTGAGAATGAAAGAAAAAAGAGAGACGCCAACCTGTAAGGTGTGTCTCTCTACTTTCTTGCAATAAAATATTTATACTAACCAATATAGCTCGTTATTCATCGTCCTTATTTACATTTACCTGCCAATTGCCTGCGTGAAGTTCCCACACCGAGGCACCTGTCTTGAGTTTTATAAGGCGACAAGCGTTGAGTACTTCGGAGCCGTTTATTTTATCAAATTCCCAACCCTCTTTTTTGTACAGAAATAAGCGTTCGTTCTTGACATCCCAGCGACCTGTCATAAGGACTTTGCTGGTGTCGGTCTTTTCACGAGCTTCATAAGTCATAGTATCGCCCGTAACGCTCATTTCGAAAGTAAACTTATACTCTACCATAGGAGGGTATGTACAATAGGTTTTGATCTCTGCGATAGTCTTCTTCATCACATCGTTGGGATCGGGTGGGGGAGTCGGTTCTTGCTTTTTGCAAAAGGTAAACGTAGCCACTACGGCAGCCAAAACGATTGGCACAAATATTTTCCTCATAATTCTATTATTATTATTTTGTTATTAATAAAATGCTAAAATATTCGCCTTAGAAAGAGTATCCTACGCCGAGTCCGAGCAGAGTCTTGAACTGTACGTGTTGTCTTATGATACCATCGCCATTGTCGAATTTCACAGCATCGTAGTACTTAAGCGACGTGCCAAGCGATACGTTGATGGCTTTGAGAAGTTGGTACGATACTGCCAAATCCCAGTCGATGTCGACATTGCCGAAAGTTTTGGCGTATGGAGTAAAGAGCGTAAGCGACGAGATGATTTTAAGGTCGTTCCATTTGTAGTTTGCCGCACCCTTGAACATGGCACCAAACTCCATCTTGGCACTTTTGTTGATATCAACGCCGTATTTGGCTCTCAGAGCTGCATCGAGAGCAGTCGTGATACGACCTGCGGCAGGCGAAAGGTATACGGAGAAGATGGTGTTTGGCTTCCAGTCGATACCCGCCGAGATATCGGTGTACGAGGGCGAAAGCCAGTTGGAGATGTAGTTGCGGGTGTTGTCGTTGGGGTAGTCGTACCCCTCGGAATACTGCGAACGGAACGCACCGAGCAGCGTAGCATAGAAGTTGTTGCCGATATCGTAACCTGCTTTAGACGATAGGTTTATCTTGTCGTTCGATTTGCGCCAAGCATAAGTAGCCTTATCGATATAGGTATAACCGAGCTCGGTATCGAAAAACGTTTCCCAAGCAAATTTATCTTTCTGGTAGATAAGGCGGAGATTACCTGCTCCGACGAATAGAGCCGAGTTGTTGCCGCCTGCTGCCCAATTGTAGAGCGTTGTCAGAGCCGAATTTATGCCGATGGCACCGCTCAGTTTCCAATTGCTCGTAGAGTCTGTCTTCAGTTTCTTCAGATCGTTGGAAGTAGCTTCCGTACTGCCCACGACCGATGTTACAGTGCTTTTCGTTTTATCGTCTTGTGCCGATATCGTTCCCGACAATCCGATGAATACGATTGCCGCAAGTAATAAACTTATTCTTTTCATTGTTCTTTTTCAGATTATTTGTTTTTTAATAAATCGCGTATTTCGGTAAGTAAAACCTCTTCTTTAGTAGGAGCAGGAGGAGCGGCAGGGGCTTCTTCTTTTTTCTTCTTGAGGCTATTGAGTCCCTTTATCATCATAAATATACAGAAAGCTACGATGATAAAATCGAAAAGCACCTGTATGAACGCCCCGTAATTGATGGCGACCTCGGGAGAAGCTACTCCCGCCGCATCGACGGTAGCCGATTTGAGCACCAGACGCAGTCCCGTAAAGTTGACACCGCCTATTATCATACCCAATGGTGGCATTATAATATCGCTCACCAGTGAGGTAACAATCTTGCCGAAAGCACCACCTATGATGATACCGACAGCCATATCCACAACATTGCCTTTTATGGCAAATTCCTTAAATTCTTGAATGATTTTCATACTTAGATAAAAAATTAAATGATTGGTAATTTATTCTCTTATTTTAATTCAACTAATATTTCGTTGTCTGTAGTAGCGAAGCGATACTGGCGCTCTGTGCCGTCGGGCAGAAAGTATTTGAGCAGATACTCGTGATTTTTCTTTAACGTAAATGTAAGAAAATCGTTCAGGTCTCTGTTGCCGTCGGCAGTGCGTCCGCCGTCGACCTGCCCATTGCTATCGAAGACATCGACATTGACTGCGACACGCTTGTCGCCATCACGTGTGGGGTCGACGTACGTTACCTTCACATTGATATAATCGCCTTTGAGCTTATCTGCCGATTCTTTGCGGTACAACTCGACATAACGCTTCGTCACATTCTCGGCAGCGACGTATGTAATGGTCGAATCCCATACGAGCGGGAAGTGAATGCCCGTAGGACGAAACGAAGTAGCGTATATGGCGTGTTCTGCCGAGTGTTCGTCGGCTCTGCCCGCACTCGACAAAAACCAGCTCTTATCGAGCCCCGAAGGGTAATACTCGGTAAAGTACCACTTGCCGTCTGCCCATACCTCGTTCCAGCTGTGGTTGCCGCGTTTGTCGTACCAATTGGGCGTACCCGCTATACGTGACGGTATACAGACAGCTCTGAATGCATCTGTGAGCAAGACGGCAAGTCCGCTGCACGACGCCATATTCTGACGCATCGACTCGTAAGGGCTTTGGTCGGGTTTCTCACGCTTGGTATTGTAGTCGACCTGTACCTCATCGCGGATATTCTTATTGAGAGCCTCTATCGCCTCGAATATATCTCTTGCTCCTGCCACATATTTGGCAAAACGTTCGTAGAAGTCCCTACGCCAATTGTCGCGGGTTTCGTTCATAACGCAATACGGCAGTACGTCGTTGAAGAAGACATCTTTGGGTATCGATTTTCCCCACGGGAAACGCTCTTTTGCTTCGTATGCACAGGCGACATTGTCGAGGATAAAGCTCGAGGAGAGTGTCTGCAAGTCGCGTTGCGGCATATAAGAGATGAGGAAAGCAACGGCTTCTGCATGTTCTTGGGGAGCTTGCCTCAACGCCTGCCCAAGTTCGACGGCATTGCTGCTTGCACGCTTTAGGGCTTTGTCGAGAAGCTTGTGATATGGTGTGGGGATATTTTTGTACACGGGCTGCTTGCCCACTGCCTCGGCAGAGACAGTAAACAGTATCAGTGATATAGCGAACAAAAATCTTTTCATATTTATAGTGTTTGTGATATTGGCAGTACCTCTCTTTCGAAAGATATCAGGGTGCAAAGGTAATTATTTTTTTGTTTAATCGTGTAAACGCTTAATTGTTGAAGCGAGGTTTTAGGTTTTAGGGGTTGGGTATTGGGTGGTAAGGGCGAAGCCGATTATTGAAAAGGGGCGAACACAAGGTTCGCCCCTACGTTATTACATTATTACATTCATAAATTTACCTTTTTACCATTTTCGCTACTGTGCCGTCGGCTCTGACGGTGTAGACGCCTGCGGGTAGGTGCGAGACTTCTACGCGGTCGGTATCGGTGGCGTGGGCTACTTCGGTGCCGTAGATATTATATATCCGTATGGTGCGAGCGGTAGCCGACAGATATAGCACGTCTGCCACGGGGTTCGGGTAGAGGGTGAGCTGAGGCTCGGCTGAGGCTTCGGCTATGTCGGTAGCGGGGCACACGTAGCTACCTGTAGTAGCGGGTATGTCGGTATCGTCGGCGTAGTACTGTACCTTCCAGTTTTTGTCGATGGCGTTCTGTTTGTTGGTAGCAAGGACGGTAGCGATATCCGGCGACGAAGAGTTGTATACGGGCTCTATCAATGCACTGTCTGAGGCTTGTCTAACGGGCAGAGCACAGAAGATATCGTCGAGAGCCTGAGTGGAGAGGTTGTTGCCCGGGCAATATAACGTTGTCAACTTAGTATTCTTCGATATGTCGAGACTGCTAAGTTTATTGTCTTTACAATTTAGAAGCGACAATTCAGTATTCTTCGATAGGTCGAGTTTACTAATATGATTGTTGAGACATATTAACCATTTCAATAGTGTATTTCTCGATATATCGATGGCGGTGATGTCTTCTTCGTTATCTCTGCAATCGAAATCGGTTATATCGCCGTAGACGGTCATAGTGGTACCATCGGCGGTGTAGTTAGCAAAGCCAGTCCAGTCGGTGTCGACGGTGATGTCTTGCGTATTGCTGCCACTTACTATACGTATGGGAGT